>RFUP01000395.1 GCA_009922885.1 Paracoccaceae bacterium | reverse complement strand
ACGCTTCGGCCTTAACCCGACCGCACGACGGGTTAAGCCATGCTCAAGAAACGCGCTTAATGCGCCTCGGCCCAGTTCGCCCCTTGGCCTGCATCGACAATGAGTGGCACGGCCATTCTCACCGCGGGTTCGGCAGCACTTTCCATCACCTCTTTGGCGACAGCGATGAGCTTGTCTGCAGCACCTGCTTCGACCTCGAAGAGAAGTTCGTCATGCACCTGTAGGAGCATCTTGGCGGGCAGGCCTTCGATGGCGTCCGGCATGCGGATCATGGCGCGGCGGATCACATCGGCGGCGGTGCCTTGGATGGGCGCGTTGATCGCAGCGCGCTGGGCGAAGCCTGCGGTGGGGCCTTTGGCGTTGATCTCGGGCGTATGGATTTTCCGGCCAAAGAGCGTTTGCACATAGCCGTGTTCCTTGGCGAAGGCCTTGGTGGCGTCCATGTAATCGCGGATGCCGGGGAAGCGCTCGAAATAGCGGTCGATGAAGCCTTGGGCCTCGGCGCGCGGGATGCGGAGGTTGCGGGCCAAGCCGAAACCGGAAATGCCGTAGATCACACCGAAGTTGATGGCCTTGGCTTGGCGGCGGATGTCGGGGGTCATTTCCGCAAGCGGCACGTTGAACATTTCGGACGCGGTGGCGGCGTGGATGTCCTGGCCCTGACGGAAGGCGTCTTTCAGCGCCTCGATGCCCGCGATATGGGCGAGGATGCGCAATTCGATCTGGCTATAGTCGAGCGAGACCAGCACCTTGCCCTCTTCGGCAACGAAGGCTTCGCGGATGCGGCGGCCTTCCTCGCTGCGCACAGGGATGTTTTGCAGGTTCGGATCGGTGGAGGCGAGGCGGCCCGTGTTGGCCCCTGTTTGCACATAGGAGGTGTGCACGCGGCCGGTTTCGCGGTTGATATGGTCTTGCAGCGCGTCGGTATAGGTGGATTTCAGCTTGGCGATCTGGCGCCAGTCGAGCACGCGACGGGGCAGTTCATGTTCGGTTGCCAAGTCTTCCAGCACATCGGCTCCGGTGGCATAGGCCCCGGTTTTGCCGGTTTTGCCGCCGGGAAGCCCCATCTTGTCGAAAAGGATCTCGCCGAGTTGCTTGGGTGAACCCACGTTGAACGGGCCGCCCGCCAATTCGTGGATTTCCGCCTCAAGCCCTGCCATTTGCTGCGCGAAAGCGTTCGACATGCGGGAAAGCGTGTCGCGGTCCACCTTGATACCCGTGCGTTCCATCTGCGCCAGAACTGGCACGAGGGGGCGTTCGAGAGTTTCGTAAACGGAAGTGACCTGCTGGCGGTGAAGCTGCGGCTTGAAAAGTTGCCAGAGGCGGAGGGTGATATCGGCATCCTCGGCGGCGTAACGAACGGCATCGGCCACGGGCACGCGATCGAAGGTGATGGCGGATTTGCCGGACCCGATGAGATCCTTGATCGGGATCGGGTTGTGGCCAAGGTAGCGCTCAGAAAGCGCATCCATCCCGTGCCCGTGCTGGCCTGCGTTGAGGGCATAGGACATGAGCATCGTGTCATCGATGGGATGGACGGAAACCCCGTAATTCGCCAGCACCTTGGCATCGTATTTGATGTTCTGGCCGATCTTGAGGATGCTTTCATCGGCGAGGATCGGCGCGAGGGCGGCGAGCACTTCTTCAAGCGGCATCTGGCCGTCGGCGCGCTCGGTGCCACCAAAGAGATCATCGGTGCCAAGCGTATGGCCCACCGGAATGTAGCAGGCCTTGCCGGGAGCCGTAGATAGGGAAACACCCACAAGCTCGGCCACCATTTCATCGAGGCTGGTGGTTTCGGTATCGAAGGCCACATAGCCCAACTCGCGGATCTCGGCGATCCAGCGATCAAGTGCGGCGCGGTCCTGCACATGTTCGTAAGCGGAGGTGTCGAAAGGGAGCATCTCCGGCGCGGTTTCAGGTGCGGCTTCGGCCCCACCCGGCATCTCGTCCTTGATCGCGGGCGGCTCGACCTTAAGCGCATCGGCGATGCGGCGGGTGAGGGTGCGGAACTCCATCTCCGTGAGGAAACCCAGAAGCGTGTCGGGATCGGGATCGCGAACCTCCAGCTCCTCCAGCGTGGTCTCCATCGGCATATCGCAATCGAGCGAGACGAGCCTCTTGGAAAGCTCGATCTGGGCGCGATTGTCGATCAGGGTTTCACGGCGCTTGGGCTGCTTGATTTCCCCGGCGCGGTCCAGCAACTCTTCGAGCGAGCCGAATTCGTTGATCAGAAGGGCGGCGGTTTTGATGCCGATCCCCGGCGCGCCCGGCACGTTATCGACCGAGTCGCCCGCGAGCGATTGCACATCCACGACGCGCTCGGGGAAAACGCCGAATTTCTCGAAAACGCCGTCGCGGTCGATGCGCTTGCGTTTGTTCCAGCCGACAATCGAGCAATCGCACTGCTGTTGTTGAAAACTTCAAGTTGAACAGATGGAGTTCCACCAAGCCCAACTTTACCGTCTTCTCGGACAACGAGGTTGGTGT
>RFUP01000394.1 GCA_009922885.1 Paracoccaceae bacterium | reverse complement strand
CCCGGTGATCCAGTTGCCGATGAAATAGCCCACCGAAGGGGCGGCAAAATAAAGCCCCAACTCGCCGGGCCTGAGGCCGAACACCTGCATCCCCACGAAAGGTGCACCGCCGAGGTAAGCGAAGAACGCCCCCGCGCCGAAAGCCGAGGCAAGGCAGTAGCCCCAGAAGCGCGGCGAAGTCAGAAGCTCCGGATATTCGCGGAACTGCGACCAGAGCGAAGTGGCCGTGCCGCGATGGGTCTCGCCCATATCCGCGAGGATCAGCGTCAGAACCGTCACGCCTGCGCCGAACAGGAACCAGAAATTCGCCCGCCAGCCGAAGCTTTCCTCCAGCCATCCCCCAATGGCAGGGCTGATCATCGGCACCACGGACATGCCCATGGTCACATAGCCGATCATCGCCGCCGCCCTGTCCTGCGGCTGGGTGTCGCGCACAATGGCCCGCGTCAGCACCATCGCCACGGCCACCGTCGCCTGCATCATCCGGAAGAGCAGAAACACCGCCGCATTGGGGGCAAAGATACACCCCAGCGTCGCGAGGCAGAAAATCGAGAAGCCACCGATCATCACAGGCCGCCGCCCGTAACCATCCGACAAAGGCCCGATCACAAGTTGCAGAATGGCGTTCATCAAGAGGTAAACCGAGACCGCAAGCTGCATCACCCCGTAATCCACCCCGAAATCCCGCGCCATGCCGGGCAGGGAGGGCAGGAAAATATTCGTCGCCAGCGCCGATCCGCCTGCGATCAGAATAAGCGTTCCAAGATGTGGTGGGGTGGTCCGATCAAATAGCCGGGCCGATGGGTTGTGATCCATGTTGAAATCGTTAGGGCGACCATCAGGGAGTGTCCATGCCGGGCGGCTTGAGTTTGCAAGTTTTGCAATATGCAATTGAAGCGTTGCCAATTATTTGCAAATTTGCCGGATTCTTCTTTGCGCCTCTGACGTCCCCGCGTATACGAGGCCAAACGAAAAGGGGAAGGCCATGAAAGACATCCTCCAGGAACTCGAAGATCGCCGCAAGGCCGCCCGCCTCGGCGGGGGTGAAAAGCGGATCGAGGCGCAACATTCCAAGGGCAAACTCACTGCGCGCGAGCGCATCGAACTTCTGCTCGATGAGGGCTCTTTCGAAGAGTTCGACATGTTCGTCGCGCATCGCTGCACCGACTTCGGCATGGAAAAACAACGCCCTGCGGGCGATGGCGTGGTCACCGGATGGGGCACAATCAATGGCCGCATGGTGTATGTGTTCAGCCAGGATTTCACCGTGTTCGGCGGCTCTCTTTCCGAGACCCACGCCCAGAAGATCTGCAAGATCATGGATATGGCGATCCAGAACGGCGCGCCGGTGATCGGTCTGAACGACTCGGGCGGTGCCCGCATCCAGGAAGGCGTGGCCTCGCTCGCAGGCTACGCGGAAGTCTTCCAGCGCAACATCATGGCCTCGGGCGTGGTGCCGCAGATTTCGGTGATCATGGGCCCCTGCGCTGGTGGTGCAGTCTATTCCCCCGCGATGACCGACTTCATCTTCATGGTGAAAGACAGCTCCTACATGTTCGTCACTGGCCCCGACGTGGTGAAAACCGTGACGAACGAGGTCGTGACCGCCGAAGAACTGGGCGGGGCCTCGACCCACACCAAGAAGTCCTCGGTCGCGGATGGTGCCTTCGAGAATGACGTCGAAGCCCTCGCCGAAGTCCGCCGCCTTGTGGACTTCCTGCCGCTCAACAACCGCGAAAAGCCCCCCGTGCGCCCCTTCTTCGACGATGTGGCCCGCGTGGAAGACAGCCTCGACACGCTGATCCCGGATAACCCGAACCAGCCCTACGATATGAAAGAGCTGATCTTCAAAATCGCCGACGAAGGCGATTTCTACGAGATCCAGGCCGATTACGCGAAGAATATCATCACCGGTTTCGTCCGCATGGAAGGCCAGACCGTGGGTGTGGTCGCCAACCAGCCGATGGTGCTCGCTGGCTGCCTCGATATCGACAGCTCCCGCAAAGCCGCCCGCTTCGTGCGCTTCTGCGATGCGTTCGAAATCCCGATTCTGACGCTGGTTGACGTGCCCGGCTTCCTGCCCGGCACGAGCCAGGAATACGGCGGCGTCATCAAGCACGGTGCGAAGCTTCTCTTCGCTTACGGCGAAGCCACCGTTCCGAAAGTGACCGTCATCACCCGCAAAGCCTATGGCGGCGCTTATGACGTGATGTCCTCGAAGCACCTGCGTGGCGATTTCAACTACGCATGGCCCACCGCAGAAATCGCCGTGATGGGCGCGAAGGGCGCGACCGAAATCATCCACCGTGCCGATCTGGGCGATGCCGAGAAGATCGCGCAGCACACGAAGGATTACGAGAACCGCTTCGCCAACCCCTTCGTGGCGGCAGAGCGTGGCTTCATCGACGAGGTGATCCAACCCCGCTCGACGCGCCGCCGCGTGGCGCGTGCCTTCGCCTCGCTGCGGGGTAAGAAGCTCGTGAACCCCTG
>RFUP01000393.1 GCA_009922885.1 Paracoccaceae bacterium | reverse complement strand
TCGTCGCGCCGAACTCCCCCATTGCCTTTGCAAAGGCCAGCACGGCTCCCGCCAGCACCCCCGGCAAGATCAGAGGCAGCGTGATCGTCAGGAACACCCATAGTTTCGAGGCCCCCAATGTCGCCGCCGCCGCCTCCAGCTTCGGGTCCACCGCCTCAACCGAAAGCCGGATCGCCCGCACCATCAAGGGAAACGCCATCACCGCCGCCGCCAAGGCCGCTCCGGTCCATCGGAAGGCGAACACGACACCCCACTCCGCCAAGGCCGCCCCAACCGCGCCTTGCCGCCCGAACACCATCAAAAGCACATAGCCCGTCACCACAGGCGGCAGGATCAAGGGCAGATGCACCAACCCGTTCAAAAGCGCTTTCCCCGGAAACCGCCAGCGCGCCAGCGCATAGGCCACGAAGATGCCCAAGGGCAGGCTCAGCAGCACAGCCCAAGCCGACACCCGAAGGCTCAGCCGCACTGCCTCCCATTCCTCTGGCCCGAGCCACCCCATCCCTAATCCTTCACGACGAAACCCTGCGCCGAGAACACAGCGCGCGCCACATCCCCTTGCAAAGCCTCGTAAAACGCCCGATCCGCCGGATCGGTGCCACCTTCCAGCAGCGCCACCGGATAGGTGATCGGCGGATGGCTTTCCTCGGGGAAAACCCCCACCACATGCACCCGCGGTTCCGCCACTGCATCCGTGGCGTATACCACGCCCAAAGGCGCTTCCCCCAAGGCCACCAGCGCCAGCGCCGCGCGCACATTATCCGCCTGCGCCACTTGCGAGGCCACGCTCTCCCAAAGCCCCAAGGCCTTCAGCGCCGCCTTGCCATATTGCCCGGCAGGCACCGCCTCAACCAAGGCCATCGCCAGTTTCCCGCCGCCGAGCCGCGCTTTCAGATCGAACGCAGGCCCGATCTCCGTCGTGCCCGCCGCTGCGGAAACCAGCACCAACCGGTTCCCCAGAAAATCCCGTCGCGTGCCTTCCTGCACAAGCCCCGTGCCGTCCACTTGATCCATCCATTCCGGAGCCGCCGAGATAAACAGATCCGCAGGCGCACCCGCCATGATCTGCCGCGCCAAAGCGCCCGACCCCGCATAGCTGATCCGCACCTCATGGCCCGTTTCCGCCATGAAACCCGCCGCCACCTGATCCAGTGCGGTCTTCAAAGACGCCGCCGCAAACACCGTCACCCGCTCCGCCCGCGCCTCGAAAGGCACTGCGCAAAGCGCAACGCCCAGCGCCAAGACAGCCCCACGGAGAACCTCAAAACGCGCCACGAACCGCTCCTGATATGTTTCTCGAAACATATCGCAATGCGCGCTCGCCCAAGCAAGCGTTATTTCTCATGGGGAATATCGGCTAGCATCGCCTGCAACTGCGCGATCCGCAGCGCACCGGCCTCCCGCGCGATGTCCTGAAGCTTCTGGTAATGCCCCAGAACCGCCTCTCCGCTCTCGGTCAGCCACGCGCCGCCACCCTGCGCACCCCCCCGCGCCGAGCCAACCAAGGGCGCTTTGAACATGCGGTTCAGCTCTTCCACCAAGCTCCACGCCCGCTTGTAGCTCATCCCCATCGTCCGCCCCGCCGCCGCGATAGAACCCGTCTCGCGGATGCGCTCCAGCAAAAGCACCTTCCCCGGGCCCAGCATTGCGCCTTCGCCGAACACGACCCGGAGTTTCAACTGAGGGCCATCGCCCGGGGAAAGAAGACTGTCCATATAGGCGTTATGGCCGTGAAGCCACATCGATGGCAAGCATCTTCGTTCAGGCTGGAAAAACCCGCCCATCAAAAAGCTTACGCGCCGTGCGTAAGGTGCCCGCTCCGGTCACCCGCCCTGTCGCATCCCGCTTCAAGAGCACCCCCGCCGCCCCGGTCGGATGCTCCACAAGGAACCGCCCGTCCTCCGGTGCCCGCGCCAAACCCGCTGCAGGCGATCCGTCCAAAATGCACGCCGTCGCCACGCTCACCGCCGCAAAAACACCGATCGACGCGTGGCAGCGATGCGGAATGAAGCTTCGCGTCGCAATCGCGCCCCCCGCTTGCGGCGCCGAAACCAGCGTCATCTTCGGCACCGAGCTATCCGTCACATCGTCCAGGCCCATCATCGGCCCCGCGATCAACCGGATCGCCTCCAACCGCGCCTTCAGGCCCGCGTCCGCATCCAGCGCCTCGCGGCTCTCCTGCCCCGTCAGCCCGAACTCCGCCGCCCGCATCACCACTATCGGCATCCCGTTATCAATGAGGCAGCAGGCGACGCCTTCGATCACGTCCACCACCTGCCCCGTCGGCAAGAGCGCCCCGCACATCGAGCCTTCGATATTCTGGAACATCAACGGCACCGGCGCATGCGTGCCCGGCACGCCATCAATCCGGCAATCTCCCTCATAGACCGGCAGCCCGTCCCGGATCGGGAATTGCAGCGTGCAGCGATTACCGGAATTGGTCATAAAGACGCTGATCTCTGCTTCTTCTCCGCTGCGCTCCAGCATCCC
>RFUP01000392.1 GCA_009922885.1 Paracoccaceae bacterium | reverse complement strand
TGCGCGGCGACTTCCTCTGGTGTGTTTTTCTCGCCCCATTTGTTGAGATACCGTGCGAGGCCTTTGCTTTCCCTTTCGGTTTGCTCATCGAGTTTTTCTTGTGTGCTCCAGAGGCCGTGTTTCCGGACATTCGCCTCGATCAAAGGGCGCAGCCCGCGGGCCGCTTGCAAAGCGGCGTCCTCGGCGGGCATGGTTTTCATTAACCGAACCGTTTCCGCGACAAATTCATCGGCGAGTTGCTGTGCGCCTTCAGGGATCAGGATGACAGCCGCCAATTTTTTGCGGGTCTCTTCGGGAAGGGACGCGAGAAGGGCTTTCACCTCGTCTTCCGACAGGCTTGCCGCGTAGAGGGCTTTATCCAATGGGTCGAGAGCAGCGGCGCGGATGCCGAAGCCGTTTTGCCGGGCGCTTCTTCGGGGTTCGCGTCACACCACGCGGCGCAGGCGCGAAGGGTTTCCGTGTGCCCTTTCAGCCCAAGCATCTCTGCGGCGCGAAGCGCGCGTTCGATATTGCTGTTCCGGTGCTGAAAACTGTTGTGCAGAAACTGGCTGTGCCCGCCGTTGCGGACCTGCCCATCATAGAAGCTGAGGATATAGAGATCTGCTATATCGGTGCGGAGCGTATCGGGCGTGTAGCCGCCCTTGTAGAGCATGTTCACGTAGGGGGCGAGATCGCTCACGGGGGCGTAGACAGGTAGCTCGAAGCTCTGGGGTGACAAAATTACTGGAAGCAATGTGTCACGGGGTGAAAATGGCATTCTTTACTCTCTTTTGTTGAGAGCGACTTTGCCAAAGTTCGGAAGGCGCGCAAGCAAAAGAGGTATCCTTCCTGCGATATCTTGCCGTTTTCCGGCACTGTAACGCCGTGTCGTGATTGACGTGCCGCATTGCGGCACGGTAACCCTTCGCGCAACTTTGTTGCGGAAGCGCGCGGGATTCAGGAGGACGGGCTAATGGCCGAGATCGAACGGGAAGCGATGGAATACGATGTGGTGATCGTTGGCGGGGGCCCGGCTGGCCTTTCTGCGGCGATCCGCCTGAAACAACTCGATCCCGATCTGTCGGTCGTGCTCTTGGAAAAGGGCTCGGAAGTTGGCGCGCATATCCTCTCGGGCGCGGTGCTGGACCCCTCGGGCCTCGATGCGCTGATCCCCGACTGGAAAGCCAAGGGCGCGCCGCTGAACGTGCCGGTGAAGCATGATAACTTCTACATGCTGGGCGAAGCGGGCCAGATCCGTATCCCCAACTTCCCGATGCCGCCTTTGATGAACAACCATGGCAACTACATCGTTTCCATGGCCAACGTCTGCCGCTGGATGGCGGAGCAGGCCGAGGGGCTGGGCGTGGAGATTTTCCCGGGCATGGCGTGCTCGGAAGTGGTGTACGGCGAGAACGGCGAAGTGAAGGGCGTTGTTGCGGGCGAGTTCGGCAAGAACCCCGATGGCACGCCGGGCGACGCCTATGAGCCGGGGATGGAGCTGCGCGGCAAATACGTCATGCTGGGCGAGGGCGTGCGCGGATCGCTGACCAAGGAAGTGCTGGCCAAATACGATCTGCAAAAAGGCAAATGCCCGCAGAAATTCGGCCTTGGCATGAAAGAGATCTGGGAGATCGACCCCGAAAAGCACCGCGAAGGCACGGTGGTGCATACGATGGGCTGGCCCTTGGGCAGCAATGCAGGTGGCGGATCGTTCATCTATCACCTTGATAACAATCAGGTCTATGTGGGCTTCGTGGTGCATCTGAACTACGCCAATCCGCATCTTTACCCCTACATGGAATTCCAGCGCTTCAAGCATCACCCGATGGTGGCCGAGCTTTTGAAGGGCGGCAAACGCATCGCCTATGGCGCGCGCGCGATTTCCGAGGGGGGCTGGCAATCCATGCCCAAGGCCGTGGCGCCCGGCGTGGCGATCCTTGGCTGCGGCGTCGGTCTGGTGAACGTGCCCCGGATCAAGGGCAACCATAACGCGATGCTGTCGGGGATCGCAGCGGCGGAAGCCGCGGCAAAGGCCATCGCCGCCGGGCGTGCGGGCGATGAGCTGGGTGAGTACGACGACTACCTGCACAAATCGGGGCCGATTGCCAAAGACCTCAAGCCCGTGCGCAATGTCAAACCGCTCTGGTCGAAATACGGGCTTTTGGGCGGTTTGGCCTTTGGCGGTCTGGATATGTGGACCAACAGCCTCTTGGGCTTTTCGGTCTTTGGGACGTTGCGCCATGGCAAATCGGATGCGGCGGCCACCGGCAAGGCCAGCGATCATGCGCCGATCGACTATCCCAAGCCAGATGGGGTGCTGAGCTTTGATCGGCTGACCAATGTCAGCTTTTCCATGACCAACCACGAGGAACATCAGCCCGCGCATCTGACGCTGAAGGATGCCGGCGTGCCGATCAAGGTGAACCTGCCTGAATACGCCGAGCCCGCGCAGCGTTATTGCCCGGCGGGCGTCTACGAGGTGGTGGGCAGCGGGGCAGAGGCGCGTTTCGTGATCAACTTCCAGAACTGCGTGCA
>RFUP01000391.1 GCA_009922885.1 Paracoccaceae bacterium | reverse complement strand
CCGAAGCCGCCCGCATTCCGGTCCGAAAGGCCCACCCCGAGGTAGCCCATATCGATGACGTCACTAAGCCCGTTCACCACGATATTGCCCACCAGAGGCGCCAAGGCCAAAGGATTGGGCTCGATCACCACCACTTTCGCCGCCTTCATCCGCGTCGCAAAGAAAAGCGCGTGATTGCCGATATTCGCACCGATATCGAGCACAACCGCCCCTTCCGGCACCTCGGCTGTCAAGGCTTCCAACTCTTCGGCCTCGAAAAACTCTCCACGCCGCAAAGCGTTCTGGATCGGGTCGCGCTGCATGTTGAGGCAGAAAGTCAGCCCGCCCCAATGCATCAATTCAAACGGCGGAAAGGCAATGCCCTCACCCGCCGCCAATGCCGCCAGCGCCGCCCGCACATCGAAATAGTCTGCGCCGGTGAGTTCCGGCATAGGCATCACGATCTCGCTCATGCCGCCCCCCGAAACACCAACGCCGCACCAACCGCGATGAAACCAAAGCCCAAGGCTGTGGTCCAAGTGATCGCTTCTTTCAACCAGAACATCGAGAACCCCACGAATACCACCAGCGTAATCACTTCCTGAATGGTCTTGAGTTGCGCCGCCGAATAAACCTGATGCCCCATCCGGTTCGCCGGCACCGCGAGCCAATATTCGAAAAACGCGATGCCCCAAGACACCAGCACCACCACCCAAAGCGCCTTCTCCTTATGCCCCAGATGCCCATACCAAGCGAACGTCATGAAGACGTTCGACAAGGCCAGCAAAAGGATCGGGGCAACATAGGGCATGGCGCTTGCGATGGATCAGCCCACCGACCCCTCCAGCGAAATCGCCACGAGGCTTTGCGCTTCCATGGCGAATTCCATCGGCAAGGCCTGCAACACATCCTTGCAGAAGCCGTTCACGATAAGCGCCACCGCCGCTTCCTCATCCACCCCGCGCGCACGGCAGTAGAAGAGCTGATCGTCATCCACCTTCGAAGTGGTCGCCTCGTGCTCGGCCTTCGAGGAATTGTTGCGCACTTCGATATAGGGCACCGTATGCGCCCCGCACTGATCGCCGATAAGCAAGCTGTCGCACTGGGTATAGTTGCGGCTGTTCTTGGCCTTCGGGTGCATCGAAACGAGCCCGCGATAGGTGTTCTGCGCCTTGCCCGCCGAAATCCCCTTGGAAACGATCCGCGACTTCGTGTTCTTGCCCAGATGCACCATCTTCGTGCCGGTATCGGCCTGCTGCATGTTGTTGGCGATGGCGATGGAATAGAACTCGCCCTGGCTATCGTCGCCGCGCAGGATGCAGGAAGGGTATTTCCACGTCACCGCCGAGCCCGTCTCCACCTGCGTCCACATCACCTTGGCGCGATCCCCACGGCAATCGGCGCGCTTCGTGACGAAGTTATAGATCCCGCCCTTGCCGTCCTCGTCACCGGGGAACCAGTTCTGCACGGTCGAGTATTTCACTTCCGCGTCTTCCTCGATCACGATCTCCACCACAGCCGCATGAAGCTGCGCCGTATCGCGCTTCGGCGCGGTGCACCCTTCGAGGTAAGAGACGTAAGATCCCTTATCCGCGATGATAAGCGTCCGCTCGAATTGCCCAGTGTTCTCGGCATTGATGCGGAAATAGGTCGAACCCCTGCCTTCTCCAGATCCTTCTGGAACGTCGTGCCCACGGAAACGGAATCGAACACCGCATCCACAGCCACCTTGCGGCCCTCGGCGGGCATGTCTTCCGCGCCTTCAACGCCAGCAAGGATCATCTGCTCTTTCAGCGGAATCCCCAGCTTCGCATAGGTCGCCAGAAGCTTCGGATCGACCTCGTCCAAGGACTTTGGCTTCACTGCCATGCTCTTCGGGCGCGCGTAGTAATAGATGTCCTGGAAGTCGATATCGGGATAGTTGACCATCGCCCAGGTGGGTTCTTCCATCTGCTGCCAGCGGCGGAACGCCTGCAAGCGCCAGTCGGTCATCCACTCCGGTTCTTCATTCTTCTCCGAAATCAGCCGGACGATATCCTCGTTCACACCTTTCGGAGCGAACTCCATCTCGATCTCGGTGTCCCAGCCGTATTTATAGGCGCTGCCGACCCGCTGCACCGCTTCCACGGTCTCGCGATCCACACCGTCCCGGATCTCGTCCTGAACCTCAGCCATATCCCACTCCTCTTCGCGCATTCCCGACGCTTCCACTCACAAAGAGCGCCGCGCCGCCTGTTTCCGTGCCGCCGCGCCCCATGCATCCGCAAAGCGCAGTACCTCGTCTTCCGTCACCGAAGGGCCGATCGACACGCGGATCGCACTCGCCGCCGCCCCCTCGTCAAATCCCATCGCCGTCAGCGTCGTGCTCGCCCGAACCTTCCCGCTCGAACAAGCCGATCCCGCCGAAATGGCAAAGCCCGCCAGATCCATCTGCATCACCTGCGTCTCGCCCTTCCAGCCCGGCGTGACCATGCAGAGCGTATTGGGCAAGCGCGCCCGATCTTTCCCGACTAAAATAGTCGACGGCGCCTCCGCAGCAAT
>RFUP01000040.1 GCA_009922885.1 Paracoccaceae bacterium | reverse complement strand
GCTGCAGTCCATTTCAACTCGTGGGCGCGACCAAACAAAATGTCGTCCTTGGGATCGCAGGTTAACCAACCGTTGTGGGCAATCTCTGCCTCTAACTGTCCCGGCCCCCAACCCGCATAACCCAGCGCCAGTAGGGACATCGAAGGGCCGCCACCGCTCGCCAAATCGCGCAAGACATCCGTTGTCGCCGTCATCGACGTATGGCCATCCACCTCAAGCGTGCCAGTCTCAGACGCGTAGTCCGACGAATGAAGGACGAACCCGCGACCATGCTCGACGGGGCCGCCGAAATGAACTGGCAAATCTCCACAAGCGTTGCTTGAGGTCATTTTAATCTGCTTAAGGACGTCCAAGAATTTCAGGTTTGGCATCACCTTATTGATGATCAACCCCATGGTGCCTTCGCTGGAATGGGTGCAGACATAAATTACGCTGCCGCTGAATTGCGGGTCGCCGATGGAAGGCATGGCGATCAAAAGCTTTCCGGCCAGGTCCATTTTCGCCTCGTTTTCTCAGACTAACTTTGGGCTGATTTGCTTGCCTCGGCAAGTCAGGACACTCTGCAGACACGCTTTCGAGAGGTCGTTGTATTCTAGTTTGTTTTTTCCCTGATCTGCGCCAAGTAGGTCTTATGAAACAGTTTGCTCTCTCTCTTTGCCTTGCGATCACGCCTCTATCCGGCTTTGCGGAAGAGATGTTCGATGTCAGTCTAATTTCCGGATGGCGGATGGCAGATGGCAACCATGTTGCAGGTCTAGATATCAAGCTCGCACCCGGTTGGAAGACCTATTGGAGGAGCCCTGGGGATGCTGGGATACCTCCTCAAATTGACTTTACTGGGTCGAAAAACCTTAAGTCCGCGAGCCTTGAGTTTCCGGTTCCTGTTGCATTTGACATCAACGGGATGAGGAGCATCGGCTACAAGAGGGACGTCATTCTACCGCTCGTCCTCACTCCTTTAAACCCGGCCCAACCGATAGACCTTGAGGCTGAGGTCGTTTTGGGAGTTTGCAACCAGATTTGCGTTCCGGTGGAGGTGCGTTTCAGCGGTCGCCTGCAACCTTCGCAAACGATGGATGCAAGATTGTCTGCGGCCCTCGTGGATCGACCGCGCCTCTTGTCTGGGGGTGGGGTCGCGAAAGCGAAATGCGAGATATCCGGAACGGAATCTGGAATTAGCTTGGCTGCGACCCTCGATATGCCTGCCGCCGCCGGAGAGGAAATCGGGATCGTCGAGATTTTCGAGCGTGACGTCTGGGTTGGAGAAACGGCTGTCACCCGGCGCGGACGTGAACTAACCCTGACCGCAGATTTGGAGCACGTCAGCGGCAAGCCATTCGCCTTGGACAGATCGCAACTCCGTTTCACGGTCTTGGGTGGAGGCGAAGCCGTCGAGTTTATTGGGTGCGACTGACACAGGATCAGGCAGGCATGTGAAGCACGAGCCCATCCAGATCTTCCGAGGCAATAATCTGACAGGATAACCGGGAGTGTTGGGTGCGCTCCACAGCGGTGATGTCGAGCATTCCGTCTTCCATGTCTTCCGGTGGGCCGATCTTCTCGGACCAGTCAGCGTCTACAAAAACATGACATGTCGCGCAGGCGAGGTTGCCACCGCAATCGCCAGTGATGTGCGGGACATTGTTGGCAATCGCCGCCTCCATCAAGGACACTCCCGGTGCCACCTCTGCCGAGATGCTGGTTCCGTCGGCGTTTTTCCAAGTGACCTTCATCGCTCCTCACACAAACCAGACATAGAAATCCCGCAACGCCTCGTCATCTAGCGCTGAGGTTTTCTCGACTTCGGCCTCTTTCATAAACATGTGATTGTCGCACAGTAGCTGCCCAACCGCTGACTGCAGAGCCGTATCCGCTCTCAGGTCGGCAATAGCACCTGAGAGGTCGAGAGCGGTTGCTTCTGTTGCATCCCAGTTCTCGAAGCCATCACCTGTCTCCCTTGCGGGGAGCGGGTACTTATTCTCAACCCCGAGCAGGCAGGCTTGGAGAACCGCAGCCGTGGCCACGTAAGGATTGGAGGACGCATCTGCCATACGGTGTTCTAGGCGTGATTTTGCACCACCCTCACCCGAAACGCGGGTTGTTACGTTCCGGTGGTCGCCGCCCCAATTCCCTAGGTGCCCAGAAAGCGTTCCGGGCTTCAGCCTGCGATAGCTCATCGCGGTTGGCGCAATGAGGCCCGCAAGAGACCTGTGGTGGTTCACCAGACCAGCCACGCAACCTGACGCCAGTTCAGACATATTCGCTGGCCCGCCTTTTGCCCCGGTATCGAACGCATTCTTTCCGGTTTGGTCTGTGAATGAGAAATTGATGTGCATTCCTGAGCCGCCAAGGTGGGGGATCGGCTTGGGAGAGAAGGTGAGTAAGATGCCATGCTCCAATGCGATTTCGCGAGCCATGAGCCTGAAAAGAACAATTGTATCAACGGCTTTTACAGCATCGTCGAACTTCAGTGTGTATTCGAATTGGGGCGAGTCATACTCGGATGTGATGAGTTCGAGATCGAAGCCCAACTCGTCCGCCTTTTCCCAGATGGCATCATTGAAACCTAGGGGATCGGCAAACGGGCCTGTGCCATAAACGTGCCCGCCGGGGGTGTCGTAGGGCACGAGTTTTCCATCTTCATCCCGCTGGAACGCGAAGGCTTCTAGTTCGATCCCTATCTTGGGTGTCAGGCCTTTGGCCTGCCAACCGGCGACCGCACGCTTGAGCGCGCCGCGCCCGCACATGCCCAGTGGTGCACCTTCGTTGTCATAGAGGTCGCCTACCACGATTTTGGTATTGTGCTCCCAGCTGTCGCGGATGTCCTCCGCCTGCCAGCGCAACTCCATATCCGGCAGACCCTCGAACATCATTGCGCCGGGAGCCGGAAGCAGATCCTTGTCATAATGCACGCCGTATTGCGTCTGACAAAAACGGGTTCCTGCATCCGTGATCTTCGACTCCGGTAGATACTTTCCCCGCATGATCGACAGATGATCACAGAACAGGGCGCGCAAACGAGGTCTCATCCAATTTCTCCCTTCGGTGGGGGCTTGTGCCCCGCTACTTCTAGTTACGCGTGACGCGCACCGGCAATTCCTTGATCCCGCCCACAAAGTTCGATCGCAAGAATTTGTGAGGCCCTGCCGCTTCTATCGACCCTAGGCGCTTTGCCAGTTCTTGAAACAAGATTTTCACTTCGAGCCGCGCAAGCCACATGCCTAAGCACACATGCGGACCTCCTTGGCCGAAGCTGAGATGGCGATTTGGCTTTCTTGAGAGGTCCACTTTGAAAGGTGTTTCAAAAGCGGTTTCGTCTCGATTTCCTGAAGCGAACCAATAGATCACCTTGTCCCCGGCGCGAATTGTCTTGCCGTGCATTTCCACATCTTCCGTCGCGGTTCTGCGGAAGTAGATTGCAGGGGTTGCCCAGCGGATGATTTCATCGCCCGCCGTTTCCCAAATTGAGCCATCGGAACGCATTTGTTCCAAGAGCTCCGGCTGGTGGCACATCGCTTGAATTCCAGCCGCGATGGAATAGCGCGTCGTATCGTTCCCGGCCGCGACCAAGAGGCAGAAGAAATTCCGGAACTCCTCATCCGTGATCGTGCTGCCATCTTTCCCGGGCTGCAAAATCATATTCAATACGCCATTGTTTTCGCCGGCGGCAGCCTTCCGAGCCATTAAATCTTTCGCATAGACGTATAGTTCGGCTCCGGCTGGAGAGTTGAACGGCATCATCCGGAATTCATCGGTTGTCATCTTGTCGAGGACATGGGTGGTGAAGTCGGGGTCAGTATTGGCAATCAGGGCGTCGCCCTTTTCGACGAGCCAAGGCAGATCCTCGTCCGGAAGTCCAAGGATTCGACCAAGCATTCGCATCGGCAATTGGCGCGCGATCGTCTTTGTCGCATCGAATTCAGATACCGACAGCGCTTCTTCGAGAATTTCAGCGCAAAGCTGCCTGATTGCGTCTTCGAAGCCGGCAATGACCGGGCCTGAAAAGGCTTTTGCGACCTTCATGCGGGTCATCATATGCTCGGGAGCGTCGGTTTCCTGAAAGGTCCGCCGCGCAAGATATTCCTCGTAGGTCTGATCCTCCATGCGGATCCCTTGAGCCGAGGAAAAAATCGCAGGCTTGGCATTCATGGCCAAAATGTCGGCATGGCGCGTCACCGACCAAAATGCCTTACCTTGGGAGTATTCAGTCCAGTGCAACGGGTCGTCCTGCCTCAGGCGGGCGAATGTGTTGTGTGGCACACCGTCAAGGTAACTGTCGTGGCTCGTGATGTCGGCGTGGCCGTTATCTGTCGGCGCCCAGACTGTCATAGAAGGCCTCTTTATTTAACATGTTTTGTATATTATGAGTGCTTTTAAATATGTAAAGAAGAATCCGAGCCGAATATGCACTTGGCGATCCTCATGACGAACACGGACGAAAGCGACTTCGCGGCGCAATGGCCCCGTGACTGCCAAAAGTTCGAAGACTTGATTTCCAGTGTGCGCCCGTCTTGGCGATTTAGCTGCTTTCCTGTCAAAGACGGCGTCTTCCCCGACGACCCGACCAAGTTTGACGGCTGGATCGTGACGGGAAGCCCTGCATCAGTCCATGATCGGACGGACTGGATTGTGAAACTTCAAGCGCTGATCCGAGATAGGGTTGCGGCTGAAGCGCCGATGTTCGGAGCATGTTTCGGCCATCAGGTTATTGCACAGGCGCTCGGCGGCCATGTTGAGAAATCACCCTCCGGTTGGTCGCTGGGGGTGCAGGAAATCAACACCGAAGGCTCACCGCCGTGGGGCAGCGCGTTGCCCTCAACTTATCGGCTCTATGCGGCGCATGTAGAGCAGGTGACGAAGATGCCCACTGGCGCCGAAAATGTTGCGTCGAGCCAGAATTGCCCTCTCGCCGGTTTCAGAATTGGCAACAAGGTCTTCACCACTCAGTACCATCCAGAAATGCGGCCAGCGTTTTTCGGTGCACTCGTCGGACACCTTGAGGAGTTTTTGCCTGTCGAAGCGATAGCGAACGCAAAAGCGACACAGGCGGAGCCTGTCAACACGTCAGCATGGGCAGAGACAATCGCTCGATTTTTCGAGAGCGCCGTTAGCTGAGGGCTGCCAGCAAGTCCATTGCCGTTACGTGGTCGAAAGCGACATGGCGCGCCATAGCGGCTTCTGCGGCTTCCGCATTCCGTGACGCGATCAGTTGTGCAATTTCGCGATGCTCTTGCGCGCTTGCTCGAATAACCCCTGCATACTGGTATCGCGCGCGATAATAAGCCATCAATTTCCGAGCGTTGGTCTTTATTAGTTCTAAGAGAAAGGGATTTCCCGCAGCTTCCGCGACGACGCGGTGGAATTCCAGATTCAGCTGATAGTATCGGTCTGGCTCCTTGTCGCCCAAGGTGCTGGAATGCAGTTCGCAGGCCCGAGTTGCGGCTTCCAGCCTTTGGGAAAAGGCGGGTGACAAGCGCCGCGCTGCGAGAAAGGCCGCTTGGCCTTCAAGCTTGGCGTGTACTTCGAGGATCGCTAGAAACTCTTCCAGCGTGGGTTTGAACACGATCGCCCCTTTTCGAGGCAAACGCCGAACCAGACCTGTCGCTTCAAGCTGCAGGAGGGCCTCTCGAATAGGGGTCCGGCTAACAGAATGTTCATCTGCAAGCGTTTGCTCTTCGATCACGTCTCCGGGATTCAAGCCGCCCGTTTCAATCGCAGTCAGAATGGATTGGAGAATGGTCTCGGTCTGTCCGGCCACGACCTATTGCCCTTTCCAATGCCGTGCTTTGGCGCGTGCCGCTTGCGCCAGCATCAATACGTCGATCCCCACGGCAATGAAGCGCGCACCCCAATCGCGATACCGCGCTACTGTTGCATCGTCGGTCGCAAGTATGCCCGGGGATTTGCCCGCGGCCGCGATACGCGCGAGAGCATCCTTTATGCACGCCTGCACGGCGTCTGCATTGGAATTGCCCGGAAAACCCATATCGGCCGCCAGGTCGGAAGGCCCGATGAAAACCCCGTCGACGCCCTCGACCGCGTTGATCGCATCGAGGTTTTCGATGCCCTTTTTGGTTTCGACCTGAACCAGCAGGCACATCTGAGCGTTCGCCGTTTGCACATATTCACTGTGGAGCGAAAACATCGAGGCACGTGCGAGGGCTGCACCCGAGCCGCGGATTCCTTCCGGTGGATAACGCATCGCACGCACCAGATCCTGTGCTTGTTCAGCTGTCTCAACCATCGGGATAAGCAAGGTTTGCGCGCCCGCATCAAGCACTTGCTTGATTAACCACTCATTGCCGACGGGCAAGCGAACCACGCTCTGAGAATGCTTGCCCTGCAAGACCTGCAACTGGGCAGTGATGGTTCTCAAATCATTCGGAGCGTGTTCGCCGTCAATCAGGAGCCAATCGAAATCGGCCGTCGACAAGACCTCAGTTGCGTAAGCATCTGCGAAGCCAGCCCAGCATCCCCAGAGGGTCTCTCCTGCCAGGAGCCTTGTCTTGAATGTGTTTTCTGGTGCCGGCATTCTCAAGTCTCCAAGTTTCTTGCGAGTTCGGTGATGACTTCGTAGGCGACATCGATGTCCGCTTCGGTCGCATCAAATTGTCCTGCTTGGAAGCGGATCACAAGCGCGCCGTTTGCACGGGTCTGCGTGATATAGATGCGCCCGTCATCATTGATGGCCTGCACCAATGCGAGGTTCAACGCATCCAGATCGGTGCCGGGGCGCGTCAGGCGGAACGTGAAAAGCGACAGGATCGGTTCGGTAACAATCTCGAAGCCGGGCGTTGCTCGAAGCCTTTCCGCCAGTTTTTGTGACCAGTTGACGTGATTGCGGATCATCGAGCGCAAACCGTCGAGCCCGTAAGCCCTAATGAGGAACCAGAGTTTCAGCGCGCGAAAACGGCGCCCCAAGGGCACGGACCATTCAGAGTAATTGATGATTCCGTCGGCCCCATGGGTCTTGAGGTACTCAGGTTGAATGGCCAGAGTTCGCGTCAGATCTTCGGGCCGCTTGATATAGTGGGCCGACAGATCGAACTGTGTTCCAAGCCATTTGTGAGGGTTGAGAACAACACTGTCCGCGCGCTCGATCCCTTCCCACAGATGGCGATACTCTGGGCAAATCATTGCTGCACCAGCCCATGCCGCGTCCACATGGAGGAAAAGCCCTTCCGCTTCCGCGATATCTGCTACTGCTGCAATCTGATCGCAAGCCCCGGTACCTGTTGCGCCGGTAACAGCGATAATGCCTGCAGGAAGAAAACCAGCTTTTCTGTCTTCGATGATCTTTTCTTGCAATTCGTAGGGGTCGATTTCATTGGCCCATCCACTCGTTCCGGTGCCAACCTTGATAAGATTGTCCTGCCCAATGCCTGATACCCAAGCGGCACGATCAATGCTGCTGTGGACTTGGTTCGAGCAATAGACCCGCAGGCGCGGCTGGCCAAATAGCCCTTGGGCATTTCCCTGCCACTCCAAAGCTCGTTCCCGCATCATCAGCATCGCCGCCAGAGTAGCCGACGAGGCACTGTCTTGGATGACGCCATGGAACTCAGTGGGCAGACCGATGGCTTGGCGCAACCAGTCCATCATCCGCGTTTCCATTTCTGTGGCGGCTGGCGAGGTTTGCCAGAGCATGCACTGGGGAGCCATGACCGTGACCAACTGATCGGCCAGCACAGCGGCGGGGGACGCGTTGGATGGGAAGTAGGCAAAGAAACGTGGATGTTGCCAATGCGTTATCCCTGGCATCACGATCCGCTCGAAATCGGCGATGATGGCATCCATCGGAACGGGTTGTTCTGGCGGGGCTAGAGGAAGCGCGGCAAGGGTATCCCCGGGGCGAGCCTGAGAACGAACTGGCTTATCCCGCAACCCGCTATGGTACTTGAGAGCCCAGTCTGCCGCCCATTTTCCCCATTTCGGAAAATCCGTCCACTGCATGGCTACCTCCATTACTTAACACATCAACTAAATGAAAAGAAGGCGCTCAAACAAGCGCCTTCTTTGGTAGTCTTACGACCAATTGTCCGAAGCGAGCGCCTCGGGTCTCATATGTCGAGGAAGACCGTTTCGTTTGCGCCCTGCAGGTGAATGTCGAAGCGGTATTCTCCCGCGCTCGTTTTCTTTGCCAAAAGAGTAGGGACGCGGTTCCTCTGCTCAATCCGGCCCAGGAGCGGATCGTCAGCGTTATTTTCGTCCTCGAAGTAGATCCGCGTGTGAAGGCCGATGTTGATGCCGCGCGCAGCGATCCAGAGCGAGATGTGCGGTGCCTGAAGGCGGCCGTCGCGCGTCTTGACCTTGCCGGGTTTGACCGTGCGAAGTGTCCAGAGGCCGGTTTCCTTATCGGCAGCGAAACGTGCAAATCCGTTCACCTTGGGGTCGGCCCCTGCTTGGCCCGCGAATTTGCCAGAAGCATCGGCTTGCCAGCTTTCCAGAAGAGCATCGCGGAAAGCCCAGCCAGTGCCGTCGATAACCTCGCCTGTGATCGTGATGATCTCACCCTTGGCCCCATCCTCGATTGCGCGCAATCCGAGATCCTCGGGATAGACGGCTCCAAGTCCGGCAAAGGTCGGGATACAACCGATATGGACGTAAGGGCCACCAGTTTGAGATGCTGTTTCAACAAGAGTGTTGAGAGATTGGACCATTACATGCCCTCCAACTTATTTTCGAACATGGTCTGGCGGCGGCCCCGCAAGACGATGTCAAATTTGTAGGCCAGAAAATCGAGGGGCCGTGACATCGCCATATCCAGCGGTGCCACAAGGCGGTCCAATTGGCTTCTTTCCTTGATCGTTGCGGCAATCGGGCAGCGGTCGATCAAGGGATCACCTTCGAAATACATCTGGGTGATAAGGCGTTGCCCGAAGCTATGACCAAACACCGAGATATGAATGTGCATGGGGCGCCAATCGTTGGCGCGGTTCGGCCATGGGTAAGCACCGGGGCGAATGGTCAGAAATTGGTAACGCCCTTGCTCATCCGTCAACGTGCGGCCGCACCCCCCGAAGTTCGGGTCAAGGGAGGCGAAATAAGTGTCTTTCACATGCCGATACCGACCGCCAGCATTCGCCTGCCAGATTTCGATGAGGGTATTTGGAACGGGGCGGCCGAATTCATCCATCACGCGGCCGTGCATCAGAATGCGTTCGCCGATTGCTGGAGTGCCGTCCTTGGACCAATTCAGGATCAAGTTGTTGTCGAGCGGGCCAATGAGGGAGTGCCCGAACCGCGGCCCGGTCTCTTCCGACGGAGTCGATTCCATCGACAGGAGAGGCCAACGGGGGCTGCGCGTGACGGACGTCTTGTAGTCTGGGTCAAACGGAACCGGGTGCATATCCCGGCGGCGAGGGACCAGTGGCCCGAGGTCTGACATCAGCTTTTCTCCTCCATTTCGGCGTAAGTTTGTTTGGCAAGCTTCAGTGCATGATTTGCACGCGGAACGCCTGCGTAGATCGCGACATGCTGGAATGCCTCAAGAACATCCCGCTTTGTAGCCCCAGTGCGCGCCGTTGCTCGAATATGCATCGGGATCTCTTCGAAATTCCCGGTGGCCGCCAAAAGCGCGAGTGTCAGCATCGAACGTTCCCGAAGGGAAATGCCATCCGATGCCCAAACCGTTCCCCATGCGCCTTCGGTTATAAGGTCTTGAAAAGGTGTGTCGAACTCGGTTTTCAACGCTTCGGCACGATCCACATGGGCGTCGCCCAAGACTCTTCGACGAACCTTCATGCCGTTCTCATGGCGATCAGACATGACCGGTTTCCTTGAAGAATTTGATCAAGGTCGCCGCGTACTCCTCCGGCTGCTCAACACAGGGCAGGTGACCTGCCTTGCGGATGAGATGGAATTGAGAGCCGGGGACGAGATCAACGGTTTCATTCACAAGATCAGGCGGCGTTGATCCATCTTCTGTCCCAGCGATACCCAAAGTCGGCAAACGGAGCGTTGCGGTTGTTGAGTAAAAGTCGGTTCCCGAGATGGCCGCCGAGCAACCCGTGTAGCCATCTTGCGGCTGGCGAACCAGCATATTCCGCCATGCGTGGAAGGCTTCGGTTTCCCTGAATGGCCCCGAAAACCAACGCTGCATGATCGAGTCAGCCAGAGCTTCGATGCCGCCTTCTTTCACGGCTGCGATGCGTTGGTCCCACATTTCGACAGTGCCAATCTTGGCGCCAGTATTGGACAACACCATTGCGCGGATAAGATCCAGGCGTTTAACAGCCAAGCCTTGCGCAATCATCCCGCCGATGGAAAGGCCGACGAACATCGCGTCCTTGATCTCAAGATGGTCCATCAACCGCTCGATATCACGCACAAGCGTACCCATCGTATATGCACCGGTTGGGCATTCGGACAAACCGTGTCCGCGTTTGTCATACCGGATATACTTCAAGTTCTGCGGGAGAAGAGGTAGCACCTGATCCCAGAGACGAAGGTCCGTTCCAAGAGAGTTTGCAAACACAACGGGCCGCCCATTCGGGTTGCCGTCAATACGGTAGTGCAGGCGGATGTCGCCGAGATTTGCGATACGCATTAGTATGGAAGCCCTACATAGTTTTCTGCCAAGACCTTTTTGGCAGCTTCAGAGGATTCGAGATAGTCGAGTTCCGCCTCTTGCATGCGCTGTTCGAATTCGGATTGGTCGGGGAAGCGGTGCATCATGGTCGTGAGTGACCATGAGAAACGCTCTGACTTCCAGACGCGTGCCAGAGCTTTCTGAGAGTAGGTCTCGATCCCCTCATTATCGCCCTGATAGTTCTGAACCAGACCGTGGTAGAGGTAGTAGACGTCGGATGCCGCCAGATTGAGGCCTTTCGCACCTGTTGGCGGGACGATGTGGGCAGCATCGCCTACAAGGAAAAGCCGCCCCCACCGCATCGGTTCGGCCACAAAAGACCGCAGCGGCGCAATCGACTTCTCGATGCTGGGCCCAGTCACGAGTGCTGCGGCTGCTTCTTCCGGGATTCGCCGCTTTAGTTCGTCCCAGAAGACGGCGTCTGACCAGCCTTCCACTTTGTCTGTCAGAGGGCACTGGACGTAATAACGAGACAGATTGGCATTGCGCATGGAACAGAGAGCGAAACCCCGTTCGTGGTTGGCGTAAATCAGTTCATGGGAAACGGGAGGTGTTTCCGAGAGAACACCAAGCCAACCAAAGGGATAAACTCTTTCGTATTCTCGCAGAACTGTTGCAGGAATAGCCTTGCGCGAGGGGCCATGGAAGCCGTCGCATCCTGCTACAAAGTCGCAATCGATCCGATGTTCCGTTCCATCCTTGGTGAAAGTCACATAGGGCGACGAGGTGTCGAGACCATGCAAAGCGACGCCTTCTGCCCCGTGAATGACAGCGCCTTCCGCTGCGGCGCGC
>RFUP01000390.1 GCA_009922885.1 Paracoccaceae bacterium | reverse complement strand
TCACGTTGCAGCATTGCGAACGCGCCGACGCGTTGGCGCTCACGACGGAAGCGTTGCGCGTGGTGAAGCCCGGTGGTCACGTGGTGTTGAACTACCGCACCTGGATACCTGACGACGCCGTGTTGTTCCCCGCGGGCGCGTTGGTGCGAGCCATGTGGCGCATCCCGAAAGTCGGTGGCTGGCTGGCGCGTCAACGTTGGTCCACCCGACTGGGCTGGCAGGCGAATCGCTTGGCTCCGCGCTACGTGTTCGAACACCTCGCCGCGACCGGCGTGCGCTTGGACGATGCGGCCGTGTGGTTGAAGAGCCCGCGACGGCTTCGCGGTCTGATTTCGGCAGGCGCGCGAAATTCGACACGACGCGGGCCATGTGGCCGCCGGCGCTGTCGAAGTCCGGGGTGAAACCGGTTTCAAGGTAATAGGCGATTTCGGCTTCCGTCCACTTCAGGTCATCCGGGTGGATGGCCGGAATACGGCCGGGGCCAGAGGGGTTCGGTGCGCCTTTCATCCAGTTCTTGATGTCGAGGCCGCCCAGAGGTGTGCGGGGCGTATGGCATTCGGCGCAATGGCCCAAGCCTTCGACGAGATACCGACCGCGCTCAACTTCGGGCGTGGCAGCGGTTTTGAGCACCCAATCGCTGCGCAGGTAGAGCCATTTCCACACGCCGTTTGAACGGCGGATGTTGAAGGGGAATGGCATGTCGTGGGGTTGGCTCGGTGAGGAGCTGGCTGGAAGGGTGAGCAAATAGGCGCGGAGATCGGCCACATCGGCGGGCTGCAAATGGGTGTAGGCGGTGTAGGGGAAGGCCGGATAATAATGGCTACCTTCGGGCGAGACGCCGCGCAGGAGCGCGTTGCCGAGGTCGGTGACGGTCCAATTGCCGATGCCGTAGACGGGATCGGGGGAAATATTGGGGGCGTGGAAGGTGCCGAAGGGCGACGGGAAAGCTTGACCGCCTGCAAGAACGGGTTCGTCTGTTTCCTCGACACCCGGAGCGGTATGGCAAGAGGCGCATCCTGCGGCCCAGAACACGGCTTCGCCTTGTGCGACGTCTCCTGCAAGCCCGTCGAACGAGCTTGCAGGAAGCGGCATGGGTCTGGTGACGACCCATCCCAAAGCGCCCACCGCGAGGGCGGCTGCAGCGAGCGATTTCAGGAGTTTAAGCGGCATCGCTTGGATTAGCCCTGCGGTGCGCGGTAGGTGTCGTGGCAGGCTTTGCAGGCGCCGCCGACAGGGCCGAGAGCCGCGCCAATTCCGGCGGCGTCGGTGCCAGCGGCAGCTTGCAGGCCCTTGGCCGCTTCCCCGAGTGCACCCCATTTCGCGCCGATATCGGCCATGTTTTCCCAGATCACGGGGAGGGCACGGGTGCCTTCGATAGCCATGTTGTCGGAGCCAGCGGGCCAGAGCGGGGCTTGGTTGATCATTGAAACGGCGACAATCGTGTCGGCCGCAGCTTGAGCGGTGGCAGCATCATAGGGGGTTTCGCCTTTGGCGATGGAGCCAAGGATCCCGAGGTTGATGGCGAGAATGCGGAACTGGCCTTGGCGGGCTTTGACGTGACCCGAGAAATCCTGTGCGAAGGCGGGGGCGGATGCGAGGCCGAATGTGGCCACAGCGAGTGCGAGTGAAAGGCGCTTCATTGGTAAACTCCCTGTTAAGTTGTAACTATACCTTTGACTATAGCTGTGCGCGGGTTGAAGACCATTTCACATTTTCGCAAGGAGACTCCTCATTCATGCACAGCGAAGATTGGGATGATGTGCGGTTCGTATTGGCAGTGGCGGAAACCGGGACGCTTTCGGGCGCGGCGCGGGAGTTGAACGTGACCCACGCCACAGTGCTCAGGCGCATCCAGTCGTTCGAAGAGCGCCACGGCGGACCGATTTTCGAACGGACAGCGCAAGGCTATCGGCTGTTGCCGGAACGCTTGCGGGTGATCGAAGCGGCGCGGGAGGCGGCGCGGGCGATGACGGCAGTGGACCGTTTGATGCGCGGGGGAACGGGGGCGATTGCAGGGGTGGTGCGATTGGCTTCGACGGACACGCTCTGCCAGACTGTTTTGCCCGAATTCGTAGTGGAATTTACAACGAAACATCCGGAGATGCGGATCGATTTGTTGCAGGGCAATGCGCATCACGATTTTGGGCGGTCGCAAGCGGATATCGCGGTGCGGCCTGAGGTGAAATTGCCGGAAGATATGGAGGGGGAAAGCCCGTGCGAGCTGGGGTTCGCGGCCTATCGGCGGAAAGGTGCGGAGGGATGGCTCGGGCTGACAGGGCAGTTGGCGCGGGCAGCTCCGGCGGCATGGCTTGAGGCCAATGTGACGCAAGCGGAGTTGCGGGGGGCTGCGGATAGTTTTCAGGTCTTGGCGCGGATGGTTTCTGAATGGCAGGGGACAGCGATTCTGCCCTGTCTTCTCGGGGATCGGATTACCGATGCGGAGCGACTGCCACAGATATTCCCCGAACGCTCGGTGCCGCTTTGGGTGGCGTACCATTCGGACTTGCAGGATGTGGCGCG
>RFUP01000389.1 GCA_009922885.1 Paracoccaceae bacterium | reverse complement strand
ATATCGCCTGCGCCGCGCAGAAGGCCTGCTGCATTGGTGAAAGTCGGTGCTGCCACTACGGCCGTCGCTGCAAACGCACCAAGCAGTCCGCGCCGAGAAATGCCCGTCGAGCTGGAATTGGTCATTAGGTTGCCCGTCCCGTTCCTTACCTGCAGGTCCACATCTTCCGTGTGGCGCCTGTGAATTGTCATCATCCCCAGATGCGAGAGTTTTATGTCATACAAGGAATCGGTTACCAAGTGGTGATTTTGGATAGTTTCCGATAGCAAGAGGAAGTGGCGAAAAAATGCCGATCTGTTGCAAAACTTAGGCGGATATTACCAGAACGTGCAGCAAGGCCGCATTTTCATGAAGATTTTCCACTTCTTTGTTTTGTGAATGGACTCTTCCTTGCAACCCCAGCCATCTGTTTGAGGAAGTGACTGACTCTTTTGCTGTTTGGGGGGGAAATGCTGGCATTTTTTGGGGAATCGGTTTCGCGCAAGGTAGGTGCTGCCGCGCTTGTTTTCGTAGTAGGGCTGGCAAATCAGGCCTCGGCGCAGGTCACGGCCTTCAAGCAAGCGCTGGCTGAAGCCGCGAGCAAGGACAAGGATATCGCGGCCTTCTATCAGGCCGAGAACTACGAACCGCTCTGGACAACAGCCAACGCCCAACGCCGCAACGCACTCTTTGCGGCGATCGAAAACGCCGGAACTTATGGCCTGCCAGCCAGAGCTTACGACGCCAATGGCCTGAAAGCCAAACTCGCCGCCGCCAAATCGCCGCGCGATCGCGGGATTGTCGAAGTGGAAATGGCGAAAACCTTCCTCGCCTTGGCGCGCGACATGCAAACCGGCATTCTCACGCCGAAGAAGGTCGATAGCGGGATCGTTCGCGAAGTGCCGCTGCGCGATCGCACGTCCTATCTGACGAACTTCAAGAAATCCACACCCGCCTCCTTCTTCCGCGCCTTGCCGCCGAAAACCGCCGAATATGCACGGCTTTTGAAAGCCAAGATGGAACTCGAACGCGCGATTGCGCAAGGCGGCTGGGGGGCGACTGTGCCCGCCAAAAGCCTCAAGCCTGGCGCCCAAGGCGCGGCCGTTGTGGCGCTTCGCAATCGCCTGATGGCGATGGGCTTTCTGGGCCGTTCAAACGGGCAAGCCTATGACGCTGACATGCAAAAAGCCGTGCAGCTCTTCCAGCTTCGCAACGGGCTTGAACCCGATGGCGTGGCGGGGGAAGGAACGATGGCGGAAATCAACCGCTCTGCCGAAGACCGCCTGAAATCTGTGCTCGTGGCGATGGAGCGTGAACGCTGGTTCAATCAGGAACGCGGCGAGCGCCATATTCTGGTGAATATCACCGATTTCACTGCCAAGATCATCGACCACGACAAGGTGACGTTCGAGACCCGCTCGGTGGTAGGCGCCGTCAAGGAAGGCCAGTACACGCCGGAGTTTTCCGATGTCATGGAGTTCATGGTCATCAACCCAACATGGAACGTGCCGCGTTCTATCACGGTGAAAGAATACCTGCCGATGCTCCAGCGCAATCCGAACGCGGCAGGGCATCTCAAGATCACCGATGCCCGGGGCCAAGTGGTCCAGCGTTCTGCGATCAACTTCTCTGCCTATAACGAACGCAATTTCCCCTTCGACATGAAACAGCCGCCTTCGGACGGAAATGCGCTCGGGCTCGTGAAATTCATGTTCCCGAACCCCTATAACATCTACCTGCACGATACGCCCTCGAAGAACCTCTTCGCCCGCGAAGTCCGCGCTTTTTCGCATGGCTGCGTGCGCCTGAGCCAACCCTTCGATTTCGCCTATGCGCTTTTGGCCAAGCAAACGAAGGATCCGGTGGGCTTTTTCAAAGCCAAGCTGAACACCGGGCAGGAAACCTCGGTGATGCTCGAAAAACCCGTGCCCGTGCACCTGATCTACCGCACGGCCTTCACCGATGCCAAAGGCGGGCTGCATTTCCGCCGTGATATCTACGGCCGTGACGCGAAGATTTGGAACGCGCTGTCGCAAGCCGGGGTAGCGCTTGGGGGCGAACAGGGCTAAGTCTGCCGTCAAATGACGGAGAAGACGATGGGCTACAGCATTGCAGAGATTGCCAAAGCGCTCGGGGCGGAAGCCTTCGGCGCGACCGATCTGGTCGTGAGCGGTGTGGCAGAACCTGCGATGGCCAAGCCCACCGATATCGCGTTGGCGATGAGCCCGAAATATGCCGAAGGCCTTGCACTGGGGCAGGCGCGGGCGGCGATGGTCTGGGCCGGAGCCGATTGGCGCGCGCTTGGTCTTGATGCCGCCATGGTCGCGCCGCGCCCGCGTTTCGCTATGGCGGGCCTTTCCGCCATGATGGACCCCGAAGAGCGCGGTGTGCCGGGGATCCACGCCTCCGCTGTCATTGATCCAACCGCGGTGCTTGGCGCGGATGTATCGGTTGGTCCTTTGGTGGTGATCGGTGCGCGCGCCAAGATCGGTGCGGGGTCGGTGCTTTCCGCCCATGTGACGATTGGTGCAGATGCCGAACT
>RFUP01000388.1 GCA_009922885.1 Paracoccaceae bacterium | reverse complement strand
ATGCAAAAGGGCGGGGGCGGCGGGCGCCGCCGCCCTTTTGCATCACACCCGCGCCCATGGCTTACGAGTCCAGCTGACGGCTGAGAATGGTGGCGAATTCGTCGGCAAAGCTTTCCCACCCCGCCACGATCCGATCCGCATTCGCACTCAGCTTGTTGTAGAAGATCACCGCCGGAATAGCCGCCACGAGGCCCAGCGCCGTCGCAAAAAGCGCCTCCGCGATACCGGGAGCCACCACGGCCAAGTTGGTGTTCTGCTGCTCGGCAATCCCGATGAAGGAATGCATGATCCCCCACACCGTGCCGAAAAGCCCCACGAAGGGTGCTGTCGAACCCACTGTTGCCAGCACTTGCAAACCGCTCTGCAACTGCTCGGCCTCTCGCGCAATCGCCACGTTCATGCTGCGATCAATCCGCGCCTGAGCGCCCGCGATCAACGCGCCGTCATTGCGGTGCGAACGCCGCCATTCGGTCATGCCCGCCGCGAAAATCCGCTGCGAATGCCCCGCAGGCTCCGGCCCGATCTGATCGAACAACTCGTCCAGCGGCTCTCCCGACCAGAACGCCCGATCAAACCGTTCGGCTTCTGCGCGCGCCGCGCGATACAGGAAGGTTTTCTGCACGATGATCGACCAAGCCCAGAACGAGGCCGCCATCAGCGCGATCATCACAAGCTTCACCGTAAAAGTGGCTTGCGCGAAAAGGCCCCACATGGAGAAGTCAATCTCCTGCGCGGCCGCAAGGGTCGTTGTATCCATATGCCTGCTCTCTCAACGGCCTGTTTTGTCGGCCTGTTGCGAGGATTCTACAGCATATGGAAGCCACTTGCCAACACATCACGGTGAAGCGCCCGGAATTGATGCGTCGGATTGCCAGTTTTTGCCCCCGTCCTAAGCGGATCTCCGCTCGTGAAGCGCCGCCACTCTCCTCAGGCGGGAATGCCTTTCGGCAAGCGCACGGGGCGACCTTCTAGCGTCATGCAAACCACAGTCACCAAAGCGCGGAACAACTCACTATCCCCCCGCTTCACCGTCTGCCCCATCACCATCCGCGCCGCCCCAAGGCTCTCCACCCAAGTCTCGACGGTCAACTCGTCATCGAGTTTCGCAGGGGCGATGTAATCCGCTTCCACGCGCCGCACCGCAAACACGATGCCGTCGTCTTCCTTCATGCGGTTCTGGTCCAGCCCGATCTCCCGCACCCATTCCGAACGCCCCCGCTCGATATAGCGCAGGTAATTCGCGTAATAGACGATCCCGGCCATATCGGTGTCTTCATAGTAAACCCGGATCGGCAAAGTGAATTTGCGCGGGCTCTCCGCCTGGTCGGTCATCATTGCTTTGCTCCCATCCGCGCCGAAATCCGCAGGGCATGGCTCGGGTCCCGCGCCACCACCGGCATCACCGGATCATAAACCGCGCGGATCACATCGCCGATCTCGGGGCGCAAGATCACCGTGCCGCTCGCCTCTCCCAAGGGCGACTGATCCATGAACGCCTTGTCCGACCACAACAGGATCGCCTGCACCGCCTGATTAAGCGCCAGCACCTCGGCAGGCACCGCCCGCAAATGCGCGTCCATCCGTACGAACACGAAACAGGCTTTGATCCCGCCACCCTCATCAAACCGGAAAATCCGGTACTGGTTGGCATCCGCTGCATTCAATCGCGCGCAAAGTGGGCCGAGATCGGGGATCAAACGGTCCAGATTGGGCACGTCCGGCAGCTCCGCCCATTCACGGAAGAAGAACACCATCAGGTTCGCACCAAGCTCGGGATCGGTCTCGGCCATCTTGTGGCCCGCCAAAGCCACCACGGCTTCAACCGCGCCCTTCACCACCGAAAGCGTCGCCTCGTCCACCCCGAACACCACAGGCGAAATCGGCCTTGCCCAACGGGCGCAAAGATAATGCCCGTCCGCCCGCGTGAAGAGCTTCTGAATATCGTCCGGCGTCATTTCTTTGCTCTCAATCGAAAAATCCGGCCTGCCCGCGCGGCACGGGCTTGCCCAAATGCGTCCAGGCCGCCTGCGCTAGCGTCCGGCCTCTCGGAGTCCGTTGGATCAAACCTTGCTGCAAAAGGAAAGGCTCGATCACCTCTTCAATCGCATCGCGGCTCTCGGAAAGCGCCGCCGAAAGCGTTTCCACCCCCACAGGGCCACCCTGATAGGCTTCCGCGATCAGCGTCAGATACCGCCGATCCGCGCCATCCAGCCCCAGATTATCCACGCCAAGCCGTGTCAGCGCATGATCCGCCAAATCGCGCGTCACCCGCCCGTCGCCTTCCACCAGCGCGAAATCCACCACGCGGCGCAGCAAACGCCCCGCGATCCGCGGCGTTCCGCGTGCCCGCCGCGCAATCTCCCGCGCGCCGCCCTCATCGGCAGGCGCCCCCAAGAGCCGCGCGTTCCGGCTCACGATCTCGTAAAGCTCGTCCTCGGTGTAGAATTGCAGCCGCGTCGGAATCCCGAAGCGATCCCGCAGAGGCGTCGTTAGCAAGCCCATCCGCGTCGTCGCCCCCACCAAAGTGAAGGGCTGCAAATCGATCCGCA
>RFUP01000387.1 GCA_009922885.1 Paracoccaceae bacterium | reverse complement strand
GTGATAGCCCGGCACCACAGGCACGCCCGCCTCTTCCATCAGGGCCTTCGCCGCATCCTTGAGCCCCATCGCGCGAATAGCCTTCGAAGACGGCCCGATGAACACCAGCCCCGCCGCCTCCACCGCTTCCACGAAATCCGGGTTTTCCGAGAGGAAGCCATACCCCGGATGGATCGCCTCCGCCCCCGTCTCCAAAGCCGCCTGAATGATCCGGTCGCCGCGCAAATAGCTCTCCGCAGGCCGCGCCCCCCCGATATGCACCGCGATATCCGCCGCCGCCACATGCGCCGCTCCCGCATCCACATCCGAATGCACCGCCACCACGCGGCAGCCCAGCGCCTTCGCCGTACGCGCGATACGGCAGGCAATCTCGCCCCGGTTCGCAATCAAGATCGTCTTGAACATGGTCTAACTCCCGTTCCCCGCAGGCCCGGCCCGCCGTCATTCGCTTTGGCTCGCCAGAGCCGTATCTCTCGCCCCCGATGATTTCTCTTTCCGAAATATCCCGGGGTGAGGCCCGTTAGGGCCGAGGGGCAGCGCCCCTATTTCTTCTTGTAATCCTCGACCACGCGAAACCGTTCGCACATGATCTTCATGTCCGCGCTCCACCCGCCCGTGCGCTCGAAATACCGCCGGTATTCCGCCTGCCAATGCGCCAGATCGCGGAACTCGCCCTGCGCCTTGACGAAAGCCTCGTCCATCTCGCTCCAGCGCCGGGTTTGCACGGCCACTGTCTCGATCATCACCGCAGGCTCGCCGTCCCATTCCAAAGCCACGTCGCGCCGTCCCACTTCGGGCCAGGCATCGCCTTTGGGTCCGTAATGGCGCGCGGCCTCGCAGGTCGCTGTCTTCTTCCCCGCCCGCACAAGGCCGAGGATCTTGTCACAGAGCGCCTTGCTATCGCCAAAACGGAAGGTTTCGGCTTCGGGGTTGGCGTCGATGATTTCTTGTAAATTGGCCATGGTACCCCTCACATCCGGAACACGCCGAAGCGCGTCTCGGGAATAGGCGCGTTCAGCGAGGCCGAAAGCGACAGCGCCAGCACATCACGCGTCTTGCGCGGATCGACAACCCCGTCGTCCCAAAGCCGCGCCGAGGCGTAAAGCGGATGCGACTGCTCGTCGAACATCTCGATTGTCGGGCGCTTGAACTCCGCTTCCTCTGCCGCACTCCACGCGCCGCCCGCGCGCTCGATACCCTCGCGCTTCACCGTCGCCAGAACACCCGCCGCCTGTTCGCCCCCCATCACCGAAATCCGGCTGTTGGGCCATGTCCAGAGGAAGCGCGGGCTGTAAGCACGCCCCGCCATGCCGTAATTGCCCGCACCAAACGAGCCACCGACAAGCATGGTGATCTTCGGCACCTGCGTGCAGGCCACCGCCGTCACCATCTTCGCACCATGGCGCGCAATGCCCTCGTTCTCGTATTTTCGCCCCACCATGAAGCCCGTGATATTCTGCAAGAACACCAAGGGGATCTTCCGCTGGCTGCACAGCTCCACGAAATGCGCGCCCTTCACAGCCGCTTCCGAGAACAGAACCCCGTTATTGGCCACGATCCCCACAGGCATCCCCTTCACATGGGCAAAGCCTGTCACCAGCGTCTCGCCAAAACGCGCCTTGAACTCATCGAAACGCGAGCCATCCACCACACGCGCAATCACTTCGCGGATGTCATAGGGCGTGCGCAAATCGCCGGGCACCACACCGAGAATTTCTTCGGGATCATAGGCAGGCTCTTCCACCGCCTGCATCTGCACCCCGAACTTCGCCCCGCCATTGAGGTTGCCGACCGCGCGCCGCGCCAAGGCCAAAGCATGGGCATCGTCCTCGGCCAGATAATCCGCCACACCGGAGAGCCGCGTATGCACATCCCCGCCGCCCAGATCTTCCGCCGTCACCACTTCGCCCGTCGCGGCCTTCACCAAAGGGGGGCCAGCAAGGAAAATCGTGCCCTGCTCCTTCACGATGATCGTCACATCCGACATTGCGGGCACATAAGCGCCCCCCGCCGTGCACGACCCCATCACCACAGCCACCTGCGGAATGCCCTTCGCGCTCATATTGGCCTGATTGAAGAAGATGCGCCCGAAGTGGTCGCGATCCGGGAACACCTCGTCCTGATTGGGCAGGTTCGCGCCACCGCTATCCACGAGGTAGATACAGGCCAAATGGTTCTGCTCGGCAATCTCCTGTGCGCGCAGGTGCTTTTTCACCGTCATCGGGTAATAGGTGCCACCCTTCACCGTGGCGTCATTGCACACGATCATGCATTCGCGCCCCATCACCCGGCCAATCCCGGTAATCACGCCCGCCCCCGGTGCCGCGCCATCGTATAGCCCATGCGCCGCCGTCGCGCCGATTTCGAGGAAGGGCGAGCCCGGATCGAGGAGGTTCGCCACCCGCTCTCGCGGCAGCATCTTGCCCCGCGCCACATGCCGTTCCCGCGCTTTAGTGCCGCCACCCTGCGTGGCCGCTTCCGCCGCGGCCCGCACGGTTTCAAGCATCCCCAGATGCGCCTCGCGGTTGGCCTTGAACCCTTCCGATCCC
>RFUP01000386.1 GCA_009922885.1 Paracoccaceae bacterium | reverse complement strand
CGATCCTGCCGCGCCGCGCCCCGAAGCGACAAGACCCCATTTCTTTTGGCCCAAAATACTCCGGGGAGCGCGAGGGGCTGGCCCCTCGCCTAGCGGATCTTCAGGGTCGCCAGACCAATCATCGCCAGAATGAGCGAGATGATCCAGAAGCGGATCACGATCTGCGGCTCTTTCCAGCCCTTCTTTTCATAGTGGTGATGGATCGGCGCCATCAGGAAAACGCGTTTTCCGGTGCGCTTGTAATAGGCCACCTGAATGATCACGGAGAGTGCCTCGACTACGAAAACACCGCCGACGATGGCGAGAACGATCTCGTGCTTGATGCAGACGGCGATCGCGCCAAGGGCACCGCCGAGAGCCAGCGAGCCGGTGTCGCCCATGAACACGGCAGCGGGCGGCGCGTTATACCACAGGAACCCGAGGCCACCGCCGATGAGCGCCATGACGAAAATCAGGATTTCACCGGTGCCGGGCACGTAATGCACGTCAAGATAGGTGGTGAAGTCCACGCGGCCCACGGCATAAGCGATGATGCCCAGCGTGCCTGCCGCGATCATCACGGGCATGATGGCGAGGCCGTCCAGCCCGTCGGTGAGGTTCACGGCATTGGCGGCGCCGACGATGACGATCATGGCGAAGGGCACGAAGAGGAAGCCGAGGTTGATCAACACGTCTTTGAACACCGGAAGCGCAAGCTGGTTGGTCAGATCGGCGGGGTGCAGATGCGCGGCCCAATAGCCGGCGACGGCGGCAATCAGGAGGCCCAGCCCGAAGCGCACACGGCCCGGAGCGCCTTTGGTGTTCTGCTTCGAGACCTTGGCGTAATCGTCCCAGAAGCCGATGAGGCCGAAGGACATGGTGACGAAGAGGATGAGCCAGACAAAGGCGATGTCGAGGCGCGCCCAGAGGAGCGTGGAGAAGAGGAGCGCCGAGAGGATCAGGAGGCCACCCATCGTGGGGGTGCCTGCCTTAACGAAATGGCCTTCGGGGCCGTCGGTGCGGATCGGCTGGCCTTTGCCCTGTTTGCGGCGGAGCACGTTGATCAGCGGCTGGCCGAAGATGAAGCCGAAGAGAAGCGCAGTGAGGAAGGCCCCCCCCGCGCGGAACGTGATGTAGCGAAAGAGGTTGAAGAGGTCGCCCCCGTCGGAAAGTGCGGTCAACCAGTAAAGCATTCGTTACGTCCTTCTTGCATCCCCGGTGAGAGTGGCGGGGTTATTCAGCTTGCGGGGCCGATTGGCCGAGTTTGCGGAGCGCGTCAACCACCAGGCTGACCTTTGAGCCTTTCGAGCCTTTCACCAGCACAACATCGCCTGCGTCGATAAGGCGGTGGGCGCGGGCGGCCATTTCGGGGGCAGTCTCGGACCAGTCGCCACGCTTGTCCTTGGGCAGGATTTCCCAGAGGCGCTGCATGCGGGGGCCGACACAGTGGACCTTGTCGATGCCGTCGAGGAAGGGAAGTTGGGCGAGGCCACGGTGCAGCGCGATTTCCTCGGGGCCAAGTTCGAGCATATCGCCCAGAACCGCGATGCGGCGGCCTTTGGCGACGCGGCCAACGCCATCTTCGGGATGGGCGGCGGCAAGAACTTCGAGCGAGGCCCCCATCGAGGTGGGGTTGGCGTTGAAGGCGTCGTCGATCAGGTGGAAGGCTTGGTCGTCTTGCACGAGGTCGAGCTGGATGCGTTCGCGGGTGCCACGCCCTGCGGGCGGCAGCCAAAGCGCCAGATCGCGGGCGGCCAATGTGGTGTCGAGGCCGAAGGCATCGGCTGCGGCCAGCACGCCAAGGCCGTTGGCGGCGAAATGGCGGCCGGGGATCGAGAGCTTGAAGATCTGCGGGCCAGAGGGGAGTTCGGCCTGAACGATGGTGGCTTCATCGGTGAGGCGCACATCGAGAAGGCGGTACTGGCATTCCTCGGAAGCGCCGAAGCGCTGCACTTTCTGGCCCGTGGCCGAAGCTGCGCCTTCGATGGTGCGGATGAGGTCGGAGTCGAGATCGCCGTTGAAGAGGCAGGTGCCATCCTCTTCTATCCCTCTGAAAATCGCCGCTTTCTCGGTGGCGATGCCGTTCAGGTTCTCGAAGGCTTCGAGGTGGGCGGCGGCGACCGTGGTGATCATCGCCACATGGGGGCGGGCCATTTTTGCGAGTGGTTCGATCTCGCCGGGGTGGTTCATGCCGATCTCGATCACGGCAAAATCGGCGTCTTGCGGCAAGCGCGCGAGGGTGAGGGGCACGCCCCAGTGGTTATTATAGCTGGCTTCAGCGGCATGGGTTTTGCCCTGCCCCGAAAGCACGGCGCGCAGCATTTCCTTGGTGGAGGTCTTGCCGACCGAGCCTGTAACCGCCACCACGCGCGCTTTCGCGCGGGCGCGGCCTGCGATGCCCAGGGCCTCAAGCGCGGTTTGCACATCCTCGACGATGAGGAGCGGCGCGGTTTCCGCCACGCCTTCGGGCACATGGGTGACGAGGGCGGCGGCAGCGCCATTGGCCAAGGCTTGCGCCACAAAATCATGGCCGTCGCGGGCGGCTTTGAGAGCAACGAAGAGGTCGCCCGGT
>RFUP01000385.1 GCA_009922885.1 Paracoccaceae bacterium | reverse complement strand
GATCGGGCGCGGACGCGCGAAGGCGTGTTGCAGGTCGAGATGGCGGCGCTGAGCTACCAGCGCACGCGGTTGGTGCGGGCCTGGACCCACTTGGAACGCCAGCGGGGCGGTTTCGGTTTTGTGGGCGGGCCGGGGGAAACCCAGATCGAAGCGGATCGCCGCGCGATTGACGAGCAGTTGATCCGGTTGAAGCGGCAGTTGGAAAAGGTTGTGCGGACGCGGGAATTGCACCGTGCGGCGCGGGCCAAGGTGCCTTATCCGATCGTTGCTCTTGTGGGCTACACAAACGCAGGCAAGTCCACTTTGTTCAATCGTTTGACGGGCGCGGATGTGTTGGCGAAAGACATGCTCTTCGCCACGCTCGACCCGACGATGCGCGGGGTGAAACTGCCTGAGGGCGGGCCGGAGGTGATCCTGTCGGACACGGTGGGGTTCATTTCCGATCTGCCGACCGAACTGGTGGCGGCGTTCCGGGCGACGCTGGAAGAGGTGCTTTCTGCAAACCTTATTTTGCATGTGCGGGATATTTCGCATCCTGAAAGCACTGAGCAGGCGGATGAGGTGAAGGCCATTTTGGCGTCATTGGGCGTGCGCGAGGACGTGCCGCTCTTGGAGGTCTGGAACAAGATTGACCGGGTGGAACCGGATGCCCGCGAGGGCATGGCGGAGCGTGCGCGGCGGGACGAGAATGTGTTCGCGATCTCGGCTGTGACAGGTGAGGGCCTTGGCCCGCTTCTGGAGGCGATTGCGCTCAAGCTGGGCGAGGGGCGGCATTACTCCGATCTGTTCCTGCCCTTCGCGGATGGAAAACGCCGCGCATGGGTACATGCGCAGGACGTGGTTGAGGAGGAAACCGCGGAGGAAGAGGGTTACCGCCTTCGCGTTTACTGGACCGACCGTCAAGAGAAGCGCTACCGCGACCTTTGAACTTTAGCGCGGTGTGAGCTGCGTGATCCCCACCGGAGCGGCCCGCGCCAGATCGGGGTCGAGCGACATCGGGATATACTCGCCACGCCGCCACAACTCGCCCAGATCATCGTAATGGCGGGACAGAAAGTGGCCAGATTGGCCTGTGGCGGTGACAAAGACAGAGCTGTTGGGGTCCATCATATCGACAACGGTGCGGATACCTGCGGCATGGACGTTGAGGTAAGGGTTCGTGCCCTTGCCGCTGGTTTTTGCGCGGTTGAGGGTGTTGTCTCCGCCCGAGGTGGATTGGCGGATATTCACGAAATGGCGCAGCACGGGCACTTCACCCAAGACCTGATGGTCATGCGTGGCCATGTGCACGTCGCCCCAACGATAGCTTTCGATCTGGGAGCCATAGCGTTCGGTGAGCCGTAGTAAGGCTTCATCCAACGCCTGACGGGCGATCTCGGTGCAGGTTTCCTGTGGGGAAGATTGCACCACATCGCACCATGCGCCCGCACCTTCGACGTTGCGGAAGACGCGTTCGATGAAGAGCGGCTCGACATGGGTAAATTCTTTGGAGAGCGGGCCGAGTTCGTCGAGGATGAGTTTCTCTTGCAACTCACGCATCCATGCCATGTAGAGCAGTGGTTCAGGCATGTGTTCGTTCATCTCGCCGTTCCAGTTGGCAAGAAGCGTTAGCGCACGCTGGCGCAGGCGCTCGGGCGTGCCTTCGGGAGCGGCTTCGCCGGTGAACCATAGTTCGGCACCGACCAGCGCGAGCAGTGTTTGCGCGGCAACCGAGACGGTGTCGAGTTGGCCTTCGATGAAGCTGTCACGCGTATGAACGCGGCGGCCTTGCATCAGGCGCTGCCAGCGCTGGATGCGTTGGCTATCGCCCCAGTCGAAGGACACATGCGCGGGGAAGGGGCGCTCGACGATCTTGTTGTTGGTGTTGCCCACGATGCCGCCCACGGGATCCACGAATTCGGGATTGGCGGTGTAGGGGAAGTAACCTTGCCAGCGGTTCTCGGAGCGCCAGCCAAGGGAGGGCATCCGGCCTTGGCTCTGATGGTTCGCATCCCGGCGCGGCATCCGGCCCACAAGCTTGAGCGCGATCTGTTGCTTATCCGCCAGTGTCAGGTTTTGTGCTGGAGCGACAAAGAGTTGGCCTGCCGAAATCGCCTCCTGCACGGTTTGCGCAGCCATCATCCGGATGGCGGCTGTCATGGTGGTGTCTTGGGCATCTAGGCCGACCCATGAAACAGCGGCAACATGGCCGGGGGGCGTGACGGTTTCGAGGTCATATTGCGTGCCGGGCAAAACAGGGCCGTTCTCGGTCCAACGCAGGGTGAGGGTGATCGGCTCGGCCCCTTTGATGGTGATGATCGAAGGACGGGACTTGAATTGCGCCCAGCCTGTTGGGGTGCGGTATTCCTCCGGGTTCTCGGGGTTGAGTTCTTCCATGAAGATATCGACATCATCGAGATAAGAGGACGTAACGCCCCATGCGAGGGCATCCGAGCGGCCGGACAGGATAGCCGGAAGGCCGGGAATCGTGCCGCCGATCACGCCACCCGTGCTCAGTTCAAGGCGGGCGAGATACCAGATCGTTGGCGCACTGAGGCCAAGATGGGGGTCGTTG
>RFUP01000384.1 GCA_009922885.1 Paracoccaceae bacterium | reverse complement strand
CCAAGGGTGGCGCCGGATTTCGTATGCACGGGGGCCATGGCGGGATCATAGCGGGTGGAGGTGAGTTTCGGGGTCCAGAGGGCCGCGAGTTTGGCGTCGGCTTCGAGTGCGGGCACGGCGGCGTAGGTCATGGTGAGGGGGCAGGAAACGCCGGGTTCGAGCTGGGCTTGGTAATAGACGAGGCCTGCATGGGTGGCGTGACCGCCTTTTGCGCCTTTGGCCCACGGGCCGGAGGCGAAGCCGCTCTCAAAGCCGAGCGCCATGAGGCGGTGGTATCCGTCATTGAAGCGCACTTCATCGGCGCGAGTGCCGTTGCGGGTGAAGGAGACGAGGCGCGGCGGATCGCGGCGGGCTTCCTCAGCGCTGTGGCGGGCCTCTTCGGTGCCATAGGCGCGCCCCGTGGTGGCGAGGTGGGTGGCATCCGCGCCCGCCTTCTTGGCATAGGTTTGCAAGATCGGGTCTTCAGACCAGAAATCGCGGGCCCCGCGCGGGAGGGGTTGGTTCAGGACTTCATGGGTTTTCAGGTGGCTGCGAGGCGGGCTGAGCGGCATGGTGATCTCCCTTTCCGGCAGGATGCACGGGTGCATGAGGCCGGGCAAATGAAACGCCACGGCGTTGGGAAATGTTTTGATCCGAAAGAGTTGGAAAAAACGCAATTAAGGGATTCACAAGGCGAATCAGATATGCGATTCTCCAATCAGCGCCCGGAAGAGGCGCACAGCAGGCTCATACAGGCACCATGACACGCAACCGCCCGGCCCTCGGCCAGATCATCTACGTAGGAATTTGTTTGCTCTTGGCGGGCACCTTTGCTTTCGCCGCGATGCAGGGAAACTACGGGCTGTTCCGCCGGGCGGAAGTTGTCGCGGAGTCCCAGAGATTGCAGGCAGAGCTTTCCCAGATCGAAGATCGTGTGGCGCGGATGGAGAACCTGACGCTGCGGTTGTCGGATGAATATCTTGATCTCGATCTGCTTGATGAGCAGGCGCGCTCGGTGCTCGGGCTGTTGCGCGTGGATGAAGTGGTGATCCGCTGATCCCTTCCCGGTTGACCGGACTTCCAGAACATAGTCAGATTTAAGAACGGCTTTAGGGCCGCTTTGCTCATGCGCGGATCCGTCGCGCAAGGAAATTGCGCAGCGTCACTTTTGCTCTCGCTTTGTGGGGCGAGATGCTGTATGGAATAGTTCAACGTTAAACTATTTTCTGCAACCGCGAGAGGGAGCGCGTGATGGCGACGAAAAAACCCCAGGCGCAGTCCAATGTTTCCGCCGAGGAACTGAAGGGCTATTACCGTGACATGCTGCTGATCCGCCGCTTCGAGGAGAAGGCCGGCCAGCTTTACGGCATGGGCCTCATCGGCGGCTTCTGCCACCTCTATATCGGGCAGGAAGCCGTGGTGGTGGGCCTTGAGGCCGCGACCAAAGAAGGCGACAAGCGCATCACCTCTTACCGTGACCACGGGCATATGCTCGCCTGCGGGATGGACCCGGGCGGCGTGATGGCCGAGTTGACGGGGCGCATCGGTGGCCTCTCCAAGGGTAAGGGCGGCTCGATGCATATGTTCTCGAAAGAGAAGCATTTCTACGGCGGCCACGGGATTGTGGGCGCGCAGGTGCCGCTGGGCGCGGGGCTTGCTTTCGCGGACAAGTATCTGGGCAATGACAACGTATCGTTTGCCTATTTCGGTGATGGCGCGGCGAACCAAGGGCAGGTTTACGAGACCTTCAACATGGCGGCGCTCTGGAAGTTGCCGGTGATCTTCGTGATCGAGAACAACCAATATGCGATGGGCACGGCGCAGCGCCGGTCGACCTCGACCCCCGACCTCTGGACCCGCGGCGCGGCCTTCGGCATTCCGGGCGAAGCGGTGGACGGGATGGACGTGCTGGCCGTGAAAGCCGCAAGCGAGAAGGCCGTGGCGCACTGCCGTGCGGGTGAAGGCCCCTATATTCTCGAAGTGAAGACCTATCGCTATCGCGGGCACTCGATGTCTGATCCGGCGAAATACCGGACGCGGGAAGAAGTGCAGAAGATGCGCGAAGAGCGCGATTGCATCGAGCAGGTGCGCGATCTGCTCCTGTCGGGCAAGCACGCGACCGAGGAGGATCTGAAGGCGATCGACAAGGAGATCAAGGAGATCGTCAACAAGGCCGCCGATTTCGCGAAAGAAAGCCCAGAGCCTTCCGTGGAAGAGCTTTGGACGGATATTTACGCCTGATCTGGTGGGAGGAAAGAGACCATGGCAATTGAGATTTTGATGCCCGCCCTGTCGCCCACGATGGAAGAGGGCACGCTGGCGAAATGGCTGGTGAAGGAAGGCGATACGGTTTCGGCGGGGGATATCCTTGCGGAAATCGAGACCGACAAGGCGACGATGGAATTCGAAGCCGTTGACGAAGGTGTCATCGGCAAGATCCTCGTAGCGGCTGGGACCGAAGGCGTGAAAGTGAACACGCCGATCGCGACGCTTCTGGCGGAAGGCGAGAGCGCGGATGCGGCCCCTGCCCCGGCAGCGGCACCTGCGGCAGCGGCCCCTGCCCCGGCAGCGGCACCTGCGGCAGCGGC
>RFUP01000383.1 GCA_009922885.1 Paracoccaceae bacterium | reverse complement strand
ATCGGGTGGCCGATTGCGATCGCGCCGCCGTTGACGTTGACGATAGCCGGATCCCAGCCCATGTCTTTGTTCACGGCGCAAGCTTGTGCGGCGAACGCTTCGTTCGCTTCCACAAGGTCAAGATCCGATGCCTTCCAGCCAGCCTTTTCAAGCGCCTTGCGAGAAGCATAAATCGGGCCAACACCCATGATTTTCGGATCGAGGCCAGCGGTTGCATAGGAAACGATGCGGGCCAGCGGCGTGATCCCGCGCTTTTCGGCTTCCTTGTCGGTCATCAGGAGCGCAGCGGCCGCGCCATCGTTGATACCCGAGGCGTTGGCGGCGGTCACCGAGCCGTCCTTCGTGAAGGCGGGGCGGAGCTTGGCCATTGCGTCCAGCGTTGCGCCGTGACGGATGTATTCATCCGCGTCAACGATCACGTCGCCCTTCCGGGATTTGACGGTGAAGGGGATGATCTCGTCCTTGAATTTGCCAGCCTTCTGGGCGGCTTCGGCCTTGTTTTGCGAGGCCACAGCAAATTCGTCCTGCATGTCGCGGCTGATCTGCCATTGGTTGGCAACATTCTCTGCCGTTTGGCCCATGTGGTAGCCATTGAAGGCGTCCCAGAGACCATCCTTGATCATGGTGTCGATGTAGGAAACGTCACCCATCTTGACGCCTGCACGCAGGTGAGCGCAGTGGGTCGAGAGAGACATGTTTTCTTGACCGCCAGCAGCGACAATCGCCGCGTCGCCCAATTGGATGTGCTGGGCAGCCAACGCGACTGCGCGAAGGCCAGAACCACAGACCTGATTGATGCCCCAAGCAGCTGCGTCCATTGAAAGACCTGCATGGATATGTGCCTGACGGGCCGGGTTTTGGCCCTGCCCTGCGGTCAAGACTTGGCCGAGGATCGTTTCAGAGACTTCAGATTTGTCGATACCCGCGCGGGCGACAACTGCTTCCAACACGGCTGCACCGAGTTCATGTGCTGGGGTGTTTGCAAAAGAACCGCTGAACGAGCCCACAGCCGTGCGGGCTGCCGAAGCGATCACTACGTTGGTCATGGGTTTCCTCCACCAATTGACGCGAAGGCCGCGACCCGGAGCCGGGCGCCCTCCGCCTTCTCCCGTCCCATAACCGAAATGCCGCGTTGCGGCAACCTTGGGCTTCAATGCGGTATAGTAGGGTGCGAAATTGACGCAGCGGAAACTAGACTGCCTTCGCGGTTGTTGCGTCCCGCCAAGGGGGAGAGACGGTTGGGGCTCCGAATAGATAGCCCTGCAAACAGTCGACATTCGCGGATGCAAGCCAGTCCGCATCCGCTTCATCTTCAACCGAAACAGCGACCGTAAACATGTCGAATTGGGTTGAGACCGCGATGAGAGCTCGCGTAAGGACTTGATTGTCCGTGCTTTTGCTGATGCCGCGAATGAACTGTCCGTCAATCTTGACGATATCGAAACAGAAGTCGCGAAGGTGCCTAAGCGATGTGAAGCTGGACCCGAATTCGTCCATCGCGAAGGTTACGCCCTTGCGTTGCAGGTTCTGCATGAAGGAAAGCAACAGCTCGGGCACTAGCATGGCTGAGGCTTCTGTTACCTCCAAGATGAGGCGTTCTGCCAACGTGTTGTTCCGCGAAAGCATGTTTTCGAGAATCCGATTCCATTTTGGGTAACCGATGGAACGCGCCGACATATTGATCGAGAGTCGCAGTGCCGGGTGCCGCATCAGCGCACGCAGCCCCATTTCCAATGCGGCACAATCGATCTCACGCCCGAGTTCGGTGGCTTCGACGGCGCCGATAAAGTCGCGGGCCGGGATCACCCTGCCGGTTTCGTCCAGAATCCGGATCAGCCCCTCATAGAACGCGACGCGACCGTGGGCTGCACTTTGAACGATCGGCTGGTAGGCAAGGCGCAGGTTGCCATGGCGTACGGCTTCTGCAACCATGACCAGTGCATTTCTGTCTCTGGCCTCGACAGCAAGAGTGAGCGGATCTTCAACATCAATTAACTCGCCACGTGCCTTCTTTCGAGAAATCTGCATTTTCCGCTCCGACCGCTTTTGGGGGCGAGAGAACCGCATGGAGCTTAACGAAGGCTGAAATGCCAAATTTTACAGAGACAAACACAAGGGAATGAAAATGTGGGAAAGATGCGCCTGGGCCGGAACCGATCCGCTCTACTGCGAGTACCATGATACGGAGTGGGGTCGCCCCGAATTCGACGGTAATCGACTTTTCGAGATGCTGGTTCTCGAAGGCTTCCAATCAGGTCTTTCTTGGATCACAATTCTCCGCAAGCGCGACGGGTTCCGCCGTGTTTTCATGGGGTTCGACCCAGTGAAATTGGCGGAGTGGGGGGAGGCCGAAGTGATGGCTGCGCTCGCCGATGCCGGGATTGTCAGGCATCGCGGAAAGATCGAAGCGACGGTGAAGAATGCCCGTGCATTCATTGGATTGGGTGGTGCAGAGGCGTTTTCCGACTTTCTCTGGAGCAGCGTCAACCACGTTCCATTCCAGAGAAATGCGTCGAATTTGAAAGAGATACCTTCGAAAAACGAAGCGTCGATCGATCTTGCCAAGCGCCTAAAGCGCGC
>RFUP01000382.1 GCA_009922885.1 Paracoccaceae bacterium | reverse complement strand
AGTCTCGCGCGAGGTTCTGTGTGAAACTGGCCACAGCCGCCTTGGTGACGTTATAGGCAATATGGCCCGGTGCCGGGTAAAGCCCCCATTGCGACGCGGTATTGACGATGGCCGCACCGCCTTGCGCGATCATCGAGGGCAGGGCCGCGCGGCAGAGGTGGAACATCGCATTGAGGTTCACTGCGAAAGACAGCTCCCAATCCTCGTCAGTGAGGGTCAGCAGTGCGCCACGGCGATTGATCCCCGCGTTGTTGCAAAGAACGTCGATGCGCCCGAACCGGGACAGGATTTCCTCGATCAAACCAAGGCAATCGGCCTTGGTTCCGATGTCCGCACCAATCGCGATGGCGCCCTGAAGCTCTGCCGCGATCTCGCTGGCTGCATCTGCGTTAACATCGGTCACGACAACTTTCGCGCCTTCGCTGGCGAAACGCCGAGCAATCGCAGAACCAATTCCGCCCGCACCGCCCGTAACGACAACGATTTTTTCTTCGAAACGCATGGTAACTCCTATCGGGTGTAGCTCGCACCATTCACATCAAGCACCGCACCGTTGAGAGAGCGCTGTGACGGGCGAAGGGCAAAGGCGGCGAGTTCCCCCAATTCTTTGAGCGTCGCCATCTGGCGGATCGGAATTTCGGAGAGGGCGGCGTCAGCGCCGTGTTGGGCGATGAATTCTTCCGCCATGCGCGTCTCTACCCATCCGGGCGCGATGGCCGAACAGAGAATACCTTCACCACCAAAAGAGCGCGCGATGGATTTCGTGAGATTGATCAATCCGGCTTTGGAAACACCATAGGGTAGCGCATTCGCAGAGTATCCACGCTGCCCCGCGCGGCTCGCGATATTCAGGATGCGGCCACCGCCTTCCTCTCGGAAATGCAGTATGGCCGCTTTCGTCAGGTCAACGGCGGCGGTGAGGTTGATCTGCATCTCTCGTTGCCAGACCGCGTGCCAGTCTGCGAGCGGATCGGTTACGCTGACTTCCGAGCGAATGCCCGCGTTATTCACCAAAGCATAGATCGGCCCGGTCGCTTCGGCTTTGGCCCAGAGCTGGGTCGGGGCTGCCGGATCGGCGAGGTCAGCATCGATGGTGAGCGCGCCATGGCCCAGCTCGGCGGCCAAAGCATCCGCCGCCGCTTGGTTCCGGCCATAATGCACCAGAACCCGCGCACCCTCCGCCGCGAGAGCTCGCGAAATGGCCGAGCCGATTTCGCCTGTGGCACCCGTTACAAGAATGGTCTTGCCCGAAAGATGCATCAGCCGCCCCATGTGTCGGACAAGGTGAAGCCGAGCGGGAACGGGTCTGTTGGATCAAGTCCGATCTGGCTGATGCCATAGATCCAACATTGGCCGGAAACTCTGTTCTGCACCGCCGTGTAGGGGCCGACCTTGGTTTCCGAAACAAAGGTGGTGGTAAATTCACCGCCGATGATCGAGCGCGAGGTCACGGTGTCGCCGGGCTTGGAAAGCCCTTTGGCATGGCGAACAGCCATGTTCGAATTCGAGCCTGTGCCGCAGGGCGAACGATCTGCGCGCCCGGGGCGCAATGTGGTGCAAGTCCGGATCGCGCCATCTGGCTCGGCAGAGCGAAACATCACATAGGCCAACCCGTCGAGCGCTGGAATGAGCGGGTGCTTGGCCTCTATTGCATCAGCGATAATCGCACGTAGGGCCACGCCATTCATCGCAAGTGCCCGGGCGTTTTCCGGTGAGATGGTCAAACCCACCTGATCGGCATCGACCAGCGCATAGAAAACCCCACCGAAGCAAAGATCATAGGTGATGGTGCCCCACTCTGGCGTATCGATCGTCGCACCAAGCTGGGGCATGCGCCTGATCCGGTTGCAGCACGAGGAAACCCACATCCGCCTCCGGCACCGTTGCGGGCACCAGCAGGCAGACAGACCCCGCAGGCGTGCCGCGCGGCTCCGAGCAGAGCAAACGGCGGATGCTGTCATCAACTGTATTCAGATGCATCAGCTTGTCGGCAATTGTCGCGCCGGGGATGTTCAGAACCCCCGCCGTCACCACGCGGCCAATTTCACCTGCGCAATGCACGTCAACGGTTTGCAGGGTTCGGGTCCACCGCATGATTTAGCCTTTCAGATACCAGCCCCAAGGCGTGGAGCGGTCATAGGTCGTGATCTGTTTGGTTTCGAGGTAGTTGTTGAGGCCCCAGATGCCCAATTCCCGCCCGATGCCGGATTGCTTGTATCCGCCCCACGGGGCTTGGGTGAATGTGGGCTGTGAGCAGTTGATCCAGACGATACCCGCGCGGAACGCGCGCGCCACGCGATTGGCGCGCGTTAGATCAGTAGACATCACCGCTGCCGCCAAGCCGAAGCGGGACGCATTCGCCATCCTGATGGCATCCGCCTCTGAGGTGAAAGACTTGACGCAGACGACAGGGCCGAAGATTTCCTCGGTCCATATGGTGGAGCTTTCTTCCATGTCCGCAAAGATCGTGGGTTCAACGAAGCATCCCGCTTCCAACCCCTCGGGCACGCCTCCGCCCGCCACAAGACGCGCCTCGCGTTTTCCGGTTTCGATCCACTTCAACACCTTCTGATGCTGGCT
>RFUP01000381.1 GCA_009922885.1 Paracoccaceae bacterium | reverse complement strand
CGGTGCTTTCCTTCCCGCTGCGGCACAGCCGCGCTTGTCGTCTTGGCATTCCGACCTTATTACCCCCGACAAGCAAGGCCAAGCAGGAGAAGACAGCCCATGAATATCCTCATCCTCGGATCGGGCGGGCGCGAACACGCGCTGGCATGGGCGACGTTGCAGAACCCGAAATGCGACAAGCTGATCGTGGCACCGGGAAATGCGGGCATCGCACAGATCGCGGAATGCGCGGATATCGATATTCTGAACGGCGGCGTGGTGGCCGAGTTCTGCTTGGAGAACTCGATCGATTTCGTGATCGTTGGCCCTGAAGCGCCGCTGGCGGCAGGTGTGGCGGACCGGTTGCGCGAGGCGGGGCTGCTGGTATTCGGGCCATCGAAGGAAGCCGCGCGGCTTGAAGCGTCGAAATCCTTCACCAAGGAAATTTGTGACGCGGCGAAGGCCCCCACGGCAGCTTACGCACGGTTCACCGATGCGGAGGCCGCGAAGGCCTATATCCGCGAGCAAGGCGCGCCCATCGTGATCAAGGCCGATGGCTTGGCGGCGGGCAAGGGCGTGATCGTGGCGATGACGCTCGAAGAGGCGCTTGAGGGCGTCGATACCGTATTCTCCGATTTCGGGGATGCAGGCGCGGAAGCCGTGATCGAAGAGTTCATGGATGGCGAAGAGGCCTCCTATTTCATCCTCGTCGATGGCGAGACCGTGCTGCCCATCGGCACCGCGCAAGACCACAAGCGTGTGGGCGATGGCGACACCGGCCCGAACACGGGCGGCATGGGCGCTTACTCCCCTGCCCCGGTTCTGAGCGATGCAGTGGCGGAACGCGCACTGAACGAGATCGTGAAGCCGACGATGGCCGAAATGGTGCGTCGCGGCACGCCGTTCCAAGGCATCCTTTTCGCGGGCCTGATGATCAAGAACGGGGTGCCGCGCCTCGTGGAATATAACGTGCGTTTCGGCGATCCCGAATGCCAGGTGCTGATGATGCGTTTGGGCGGGCAGGCGTTCGATCTGATCCACGCCTGCGCCGACGGGCGGTTGGCCGAAGCACAGGTGAACTGGGCCGATGACCATGCGCTGACCGTGGTGATGGCCGCCGAAGGTTATCCTGGCACGCCGAAGAAGGGCACGGAAATCCGCGGGCTGGCCGCGCTGCCGGAAGACAGCAAGAACATGGTGTTCCATGCGGGCACCAAGGCGGCGGATGGCAAGATCCTTGCCAATGGCGGGCGTGTTCTGGCTGTAACCGCGCGGGGCGACAGCCTGAAAGATGCGCAAGAGCGGGCCTATGCGATGGTTGACGCGATCGACTGGCCGGAAGGTTTTTACCGCCGCGATATCGGATGGCGGGCGCTGTGAAACAGGGGCGTATCCATAAGGTGAAGCCTGCCGGGCTGAAAGCCGCGCGGCGATTTTCCGTGGCAAACGGGCAATTGAGCGAGGTCTCGGAGGCCGGAGCAGTGCTCTGGCAGCTCGATCTGGCGCGCGTGACCCATGCGCGCTGGTTCAACCGCAAGCTTGGCCAATCCGTGACGCGGACGCTAACGCTGTCGGACGGTCGCGCGACCCGCGAAATCCGCCAACATCTTGCGCGTCGCGCCTATTTGGGCGGGCCGGACGATATGGCCTTCCGCGCCGCCGTGACCGACACGTTGCGCGCCCTGATGGCCAGCCAACCAGAGTTCGAGATCGAGGACGGGCCGCCGCCTGCGATGGTGAAAGCGGCTTACGGCGCGGGGCTTGGGAGCCTTGTTCTGGGTGTGGTGCTGCCTGTCTGGACGGTGATCCAGTCGCCCAGCTTGCTAACCATTGGTGAAAGCGCGATGCCGGGAATTCTCGGGGTTTTTCTGGGGCTTGCCTTGGTGAAAGGTTACGGGCCGAAGCGCAAGATCACGCGGCGCGCGCCTGCGGAACTGGCGGCTGAACTGGAGCAAACGGCCTGATCCAAGGCCCTTTGCCTTCCCCTCCGCCTCGGCCTACGATGCGCGCAAATCAATGAAGCGCAGAGCGGATGCGATGACCGATCCCATCGAAGACAGTTTCCAGAGCGGTGAGTTCGCGCAGCTTGTCTATGACTTCGCGCCCATCGGCTTGGTGGTGACGGAAAACCGCGTGATCCGCGACTGCAACCCGAGCTTCGCGCGCATGTTCGGCTATGCGCGCGCCGAGTTGAAGAACCAGCTTTTCGCCATTCTCTACCCTTCGGAAGCGGAATTCGCGAATATCCGCAATCGGGGCGTCAAAGACCTGCGCGAGACCAATACCTATTGGGACGAGCGGGTGATGCGACGCAAGGACGGCTCGCTCTTCTGGTGCCGCGTGCGGGGGCATAGCTTTACCCGCGAAGAACCGCTGGCGCGGGCTGTGTGGAGTTTCGCCGATCTCTCCTCCACCCGACCCTACCAACCGCTGACGCGGCGGGAGCGCGAGGTGTTCTCGCTGATGGCCGAAGGCAAGACCAGCAAGGAAATCGCGCTGCTGCTGGGGATGTCCTACCGCACCGTGGAGGTGCACCGCTCGCGCCTTTTGAAGAAATTCAACGCGACGAATACGGCCGGGCCGCGAAGAACCGCTGGCGCGGGCTGTGTGGAGT
>RFUP01000039.1 GCA_009922885.1 Paracoccaceae bacterium | reverse complement strand
CAGAGGGGGGCTCTGCCCCCCGCCTTCGGCTCCCCCCGGGATATTTTCACCAATATGAAACAGTGCGTGCGCTTTGGTTAAGCGCGAAGCGTCCTGACGCAAGCCATACGCTTGCCATACGCAATCCATACGCTTCGGAAACGGGGTTTCGTGCGGAAATTTACCAATAAAAACAGGGGCGCGGCTTGGGCCGGCCCCTGCTCAATGTCGGCTCAGGTATGGCTCACGCCAAAGGCATCCGCCGCTCCACAATCTCCGACCACCACGAGCATCCGGCGGGGATCGCTTCGTCGTTGAAGTTGTAAAGCGGATGGTGGACCATTGCGGTATCGCCATTGCCCACAAGAATGTAGGCACCGGGGCGTTCTTCGAGCATGAAGGCGAAATCCTCGCCGCCCATGACCAGCGGCGCTTCCTCGCAGCTTCCCGAGACAACGGCGGCGACTTCCGCGGCGAAAGCGGTTTGCTCTTCGTGGTTCACCATAACGGGGTAATTCCGCATGTAGTTCACCTCGATCTTGGCACCGTAGGTGGCGGCGATCCCGGCTGCGATTTCTTTCATCCGGGTCTCGGCAAGGTCACGCATATCCTTGCTCATCGTGCGCACTGTGCCTTTGAGTTCAACACGTTGCGGGATCACGTTGAAGGCTTTCGACGATGTTTCGAAGGAAGTGACCGAGACTACGATCTGACCGATTGGATCGGCATTGCGCGAGGCGATGGTTTGCAACGCGAGGACAAGCGTGGAGCCGACGATGGTCGAGTCGATGGTTTCCTGCGGCTTCGCGGCATGGCCACCTTTGCCTTCGATCTGGATATCCCAGATGTCGGTCGCGGCGAAGAAAGCGCCGGGGCGGATGGCGAAGGAACCCACAGGGCGACCCGGCCAGTTGTGCATGCCATAGACTTCCTGAATGCCGAAACGCTCCATCATCCCGTCGGCGCACATTTCGCGACCGCCACCGCCGCCCTCTTCGGCGGGCTGGAAGATCACCACGACTGTGCCATCGAAATTCCGGTTCTCGCTCAGGTATTTAGCCGCGCCGAGGAGCATGGCCGTGTGACCGTCATGGCCGCAGGCATGCATGGCACCCGGGGTTTTCGAGGCATAGGGAAGGCCTGTTTGTTCGAGGATCGGCAGGGCGTCCATATCGGCACGAAGGCCGATCACCTTGCCACTGGCGGTCGAGCGGCCCTTGATTACGCCGACGACCCCTGTGCGGCCGATACCGGTTACGATCTCGTCGCAGCCGAAGGTTTTGAGTTTTTCAGCCACCACGGCAGAGGTGCGATGGGTGTCGAATTGCAGCTCGGGGTTCTCGTGCAAATCCCGACGCCATTCGGTGATTTCGGCCTGCAATTCTGCAAAGCGGTTCTTGACGGGCATGGTCAGTCCTTTCTCAACGCGGGAGTCTGCGTTCAATCAATTCGGCAAAGAAACTCGTGCCGTAAGGCGCGGCTTCATCGGTGAAATCATAGGCGGGATGGTGGCACATCGGCGTGTCACCATTGCCGAGGAAGATATAGGCCCCGGGGCGTGCTTCCAGCATGTAGGAGAAATCCTCTGCAGGCATCACCGGATCGGTTTCGGGGTTCACCTTGGTGCCCACCGCTTCTGCCGCCTCGATAGCGTAGCGGGTTTGATCCGCATGGTTCACAGTGGGGGGATAGCCTCGCTCATAGTCGACAGAGGCGGTAGCGCCAAAACTACGTGCCGTCAGATCCACCATCTCGCGCAAACGCGCTTCCACCAGATCACGCGTCTTCGCGTCGAAACAACGCACTGTGCCTCGGATACGGGCGGTTTGCGGGATCACGTTGAAGGTGTCGCTTTCCGTGTGGAATGCCGTGATCGACAATACCGCCGGGCGGATCGCCTGCACATTGCGCGCGACAACCGATTGCAAAGCCACGACAATCTGCGCCGTTGCCAGAGTGGTATCGACGGATTGATGCGGCTCGGCAGCGTGCCCGCCTTTGCCTGTCACCGTCACCTCGAACTGATCTGCAGAGGCCATCAAAGCGCCGGGCCGGATCGCGAATTCGCCAACCGGAAGGCCCGGGTAGTTATGCAGGCCATAGACCTCCTGCACGTTCCAGCGGTCCATCGCGCCATCTTCAACCATTTTCAAGCCACCTGCCCCGCCCTCTTCCGCAGGCTGGAACAGGAGTACGACAGTGCCGTCAAAATTTCGGGTTTCGGTAAAATACTTGGCCGCACCAAGGAGCATCGCCGTATGGCCATCATGGCCACAAGCATGCATCGCGCCTTTGGTTTTCGAAGCATAGGGCAACCCGGTGATTTCGGTCATCGGCAGGGCATCCATATCGGCCCGTAAGGCGATCACCCGGCCAGATGCCGTGCTTTGGCCCTTGATCACGCCCACAACGCCCGTTTGGCCGATGCCCTCCACAACCTCGTCACAGCCGAATTCCCGCAGCTTCGCAGCCACGACGCCAGCGGTGCGGTGGACATCGAACATAACCTCGGGGTGTTCATGGAAATCCCGCCGCCAAGCGGTGATCTCTTCCTGCATTTCTGCAATGCGGTTCTTGATTGGCATGTTTCGCTCCTTATCCCATTGCATGCTGCCTCACCGCTGAGGCAGCCACAAGCCTCAGAGGTTCGGCCCGGGCCTGAGTGGTGACCCATCGGAAAAACGACCATACCGGAAACGGCTCATGTCATGTCCAAGCGGCTGGCCAGCAGCCATATCGGCTATAATGCGCCCGAAGGCTGGCCCGATCCCGAAGCCGTGCCCGCACATCCCCGTTGCCACGATCAAACCCGATACCCCCGGCACATGATCGACCACAGGCACCACATCGGGCATCACATCGATCATCCCGGCCCAAGCGCGCGCCACCTTTGGTTTGGCTTGTCCGGGGAAGGCCTCGGCAAACTGCTCCGGAAGCTCCCGAACCTTTCTTGTAGAAGGCTCCGGATCAAGGATACGGCAGCGCTCGAAGGGGGAAACATCGGTCTTGGCCCAGCGCCTGGGCGTTCCCCACGCATCCGGATAACCCTTGGGTGCCCAAGGGCGCAGGACGACCTGAAAACCACCCGATTGCAGCAGCTTGAGATAGGAAGGCACAGCGCGCACGGCATCCGGCCCGAGGAAAAGCTCTGCATAGGCCGAAGGGGCCAGCGTGTAGGCTCCATCATCGCGGCGACGCCATGCAAAGCGGTTATCCACCGCCGCGCCTGCCTGAACATCTGGTGTGGGTTCCGTCGCCAAAACCGTGCAGCGCACGGAAAGCTGGGGGATCGAAAACCCATGGTTTCGCAAGAACAGCGCAGACCACGCCCCGCCCGCCAGAACAACCTGCTCCGCCCGGACAGGCCCATGCTCGGTCATCACACCGCTCACGCGGCCCGCAGTCGTCTCCAAGGCCCGAACCGCCACTTCTTCCCGGATTGCAACCCCTTCTCGCGCGGCCAGCCGCGCCAACGCGGGAACGGCCTGCCAAGGCTCGCCTCGCATATCGGAAGCAGTATGCAGCGCGCCCACCCAATGATCGCCCGCATGGGGCATCAAGGCGCGAAGCTCCTTACGGGACAGCATTTTGCTATCCAGCTCAGGATGGCCAGCAGCAGAGCCGAGCCATTTTTCATAAGAAGCGCGGCTCTTCTCCGTCTTGGCCAGATAGGTCACCCCGACCGTTGAAATCCCAAGCTGGCCGTTACAGTCTTGGTCCAGTTCCGCCCACAGCCGCCGGGATTCGAGCGAGATCGGTATCTCGTCGGGGTCCCGCCCTTGGGTCCGGATCCACCCCCAGTTCCGCGTCGATTGCTCTGCGCCAACGCGGCCTTTTTCCAACACCAGCACGCGCTTTCCCGCTCGCGCCATATAAATCGCTGCCGAAACCCCGATGATGCCCGCCCCAATCACCACCACATCAACCGATTCCGGCAGTGCACCAGCGTGCTCCGGCTGGTCAGGCAACCAATGGGGAAAGGTCACTTCAAGCGCTCCAGAAGGCTTTGCATGAATGCATGACCTGCGTTGAATTGGGCCACGGTGATATACTCATCGGGCTGATGCGCCTGAGCGATATCCCCTGGCCCGCAAACCACGGCCGAATATCCCTTGTCTTGGAACTGCCCCGCTTCGGTGCCGTAGCTCACAACATGGGTCCCGTTATCACCGGTGATTCCACGCGTCAGCGCCTCCCGGATCTTGGCCAACACGCGCGACCGCCACGCGTCGTTGCTATCTGAAGGAACCGCGCGCCATCCCAGATCGAAACGGCAATGCTTAGCCGTGATATTCGCAGCCGTCCCACCTTCAATTGTGCCCGTGTGCAGGGTTGTGTAGGGCGGATCAAAGAGACTGGCGACCTCCGTCGGCTTCAACGCGGCCGTTTCCTCGTTCACCTCATTGGCCCACTGGATAATCCGAGCAGCTTCCATGATCGCGGAAACCCCGCGATAGGCGATAGAGGAATGCACCTCGAATCCCCAGACATCAAGCCAGAAGCCCTGCCCGCCTTTGTGGCCCGTCACCACTTCCATCATCGAAGGCTCGCCCACGATAACCGCGTCCGCCTTCGGCAAGACTTCAAGCATCCGTTCGATCATTGGCGGCGCGCCAGTGCAGCCGATTTCCTCGTCGAAGGACAATGCAAGCTGCAAAGGTCTGGAAACGCCTTGGTATTTCGCTTCAACCAAGGTCCAGAGCGAAAGCGCGTCAAAACCTTTCATGTCGCAGGTGCCACGCCCAAAATACTTGCCGTCCCGCTCCGTTACTGTCCACGGATCAGACGTCCAGGGCTGGCCATCCACGGGCACAACATCGGTATGCCCCGAGAGCACAACGCCACCCTCGATCTCCGGCCCGACATGAGCAAAAAGAGCCGCTTTCTCTCCCGAGGGATCCCAATAGCGATGGGCCGCAATCCCATGCGTGGCCAAATATTCTTCCACCCAATCAACCAAGGGCAAGTTGCTGTCACGGCTCACAGTTGGAAAAGAAATGAGCTTGGTCATCAATTCCAGAGGTGAAAGACGATTGGCCATGATCAATATCCGCTTTCCGAAATCAGAACCCGATGCCCCGGAGCGACCTCTTCATAGACAGAGGGTTTCGGCTGATAGCCTACCGAATGGATCGGCGATGGGATTGGTTTGAAATTCAGGTCCTTCTCCAACTTCCGTTGGCGGGGGTCAGCTATCGGAACCGCTTTCATCAATGCCTTGGTGTAGGCGTGCTGCGGGTTCTCGAAAACCGCCTGACGGGGTCCGATCTCCACGATCCGCCCCAAATACATCACTGCCACATCATGGCTCACGCGCTCAACAACGGCCATGTCGTGGCTGATGAAGAGGAACGACAGCCCGAGTTCCGACTGCAATTCCATCATCAAATTGAGCACCTGCGCCTGAACGCTCACGTCTAGTGCCGACACACTTTCATCCGCAATAATGAGCTTCGGATTGAGCGCCAAAGCCCGCGCAATCGCCACCCTTTGCCGCTGTCCACCGGAAAGTTCGTGCGGGTATCGGTTGAGGAACGATCTCGGAAGCTCCACGCGATCAAAGAGCATAGCCACGCGATCTTGCAGGTCTTTGCCTTTGTGCGTGCCGTAATTCCACATCGGTTCAGCAACTTGATCCAGGAGCTTCATCTGTGGATTCAGGCTGGCAAAGGGGTCCTGGAAGATCATCTGCATATCGAGCCGCGCTTCCCGCAGCCCCCGCGAATCGAGCGCCAGAATGTCTTTTCCTTCGAGCGACACTTTTCCAGAGGTTGGTTCGACCAATCGCAGGATAGACCGTCCAGCCGAGGATTTCCCGCACCCGGACTCGCCCACCAAACTCAGCGTTCGTCCTTTGTTAAGAGTGAAAGAGACATCTTCCACCGCATGAACATTAGCCACCAGCTTCCGGAAAAATCCGCCGCGCACCGGAAAACGGGTGACGAGGTTCTCGACTTTCAGCAACTCGCCTTCGCCGCCCGGGATCGGTTTGATCTCCGCCTGCGGTTTACCCAAGAGCTTCATTGGCTCCGGATACTTCTTGCCTGTCATCTCGCCAAGTTTCGGAACAGCCGCCAAGAGCGCCTTGGTGTAGTCGTGCTGCGGGTTCTCGAATATCTCCGCAACCGGCCCCTCTTCCACTTTCCGCCCGCGATACATCACCACAACCCGGTCGGCCATTTGGGCAACCACAGCCATGTCATGGGTGATAAACATCACAGCCGTTCCGGTTTCCCGCTTCAAGCGGTCCATCAGGGCGAGAATCTCCGCCTGAATGGTCACGTCCAAAGCCGTGGTCGGTTCGTCGGCGATCAGGAGGCGCGGCTCACAAGCCAGCGCCATCGCGATCACAACACGCTGACGCATGCCGCCGGAGAGTTCGTGGGGGTATTGCTTCAATCGCCGCTCAGGCTCAGGAATGCGCACTTGCCGAAGCAGTTCAAGAGCCCGCGCTTCAGCTTCTTTAGCCGTCAGGCCGCGATGCACCCGCAGCCCTTCCGTCAACTGTCGCCCGACCGTAAACACCGGATTGAGCGCCGTCATCGGCTCCTGGAAGATCATACCAATCTCATTGCCTCTGATGGTCTGCATCAAAGACGAGTCGGCATCAGTAAGCTCAAGAGTTTCTCCGGTCTTGCGACTGAAACTCAACTTTCCGCCAGCGATGTCGCCACCGCCAAACTCAACCAAACGCATCAAAGATAGTGAAGAAACAGACTTCCCTGAGCCAGATTCTCCAACAATTGCAACGGTTTCTCCGGGGTTGATGGAAAATGAAACATCCTCAACACCTACAACTTTGCCGCTTTTGGTTTGGAACTCCACTCGGAGATTCTCGATTCGAACGATGGGCTGATCCAGCATCTTAGCTCCCCGAATTTTTGTTAACGCTATCTATCCGCCGGAACGACTGTCAACGTGACTCGGCTCAGGCTTGCAGACGACCCACCGCATGAATGCATTATCATTCCTATTTGGCAATATAGTGCCTACTTTTTCTTGATTTTTTGTTAAAAATTTCGAAATCTTGGCAAATCGAAAGATTCGATCTTCCTCCCTCTTGCGCGAAGGAAGCATCTTGTTTGAGTTTGAGTGCACCAACGGGCGCGAGTCCCGTCAACAATAAGAGGCACGAGCGTGTCCAACATGGAGAGAGAAATGAAACTTAAAACATTGATGCTTGGCGCCGTTGCTGCGGCCGCTATGGCACCCGCAGCCTTCGCAGAGCGCGGCTCGGATGGCCACGTGAATGTCATTTACTGGCAAGCACCATCGATCCTTAACCCCTACCTTTCTGGCGGCACCAAGGATCTCGATGCGTCCGCGCTCGTGATCGAACCGCTTGGCCGTTATGATCAAGACGGCACCATGATCCCCTATCTTGCCGAAACGATCCCCACCCTCGACAACGGTGGCGTTTCCGCTGATCTCAAAACCATCACATGGAAACTGAAGTCCGGCCTTCTCTGGTCTGATGGCTCGCCCGTTACCTCCGCAGACGTCGTCTTCACTGGCGAATACTGCATGCATCCGGAAGGCGGCTGTGCGCAGCTGGCGAAGTTCGAAGGCGTCGAGAAAATCGAAGCCGTGGACGATCTGACGATCAAAGTGAGCTTCAAAGAAGCAAAACCGAACCCCTATGGCCCGTTCATGGGCGCTCAGGCTCCGATCATCCAGAAAGCCCAGTTTGCTGAGTGCCTCGGCGCGAAAGCCCCGGAATGCACCACGGCAAACTTTGGCCCGATCGGCACCGGCGCGTTCCGTGTCACCGATTTCCGTCCGAACGACGTGATCTCGTATGAAGCCAACCCGAACTATCGCGATGCCTCGAAGCCTGCCTTCGCAACGATGACCCTGAAAGGTGGCGGCGACGCAACCGCAGCGGCCCGTTCCGTCATGGAAACCGGCGAATTCGACCTCGCTTGGAACCTCCAGCTGGCCCCCGATGTTCTCGCGAACATGGCCAAGGGCGGCAAAGGCGAAGCACGCTCGGGCTTCGGCTCGCTCGTCGAACGCATCATGGTCAACATGACCAATGCAGATCCGTCGCTGCCGGAAGGTGAGCGCTCCACCGCGAAGCATCCCCACCCCTTCCTGAGCGATGCGAACGTGCGTAAAGCCATGTCGATGGCAATCGACCGTCCGCTCCTCGTGGAAATCGGCTACGGCCAAGCAGGCCGCCCGACTTGCGACCTCGTTCCTGCTCCGGCGATTTATATTTCCGGCCGCACCGAGTGCATGACGCAAGACATCGCTGGCGCGAACAAGATCCTCGACGACGCGGGTTACGCCCGTGGTTCTGACGGCATCCGCTCCACGAAAGAAGGCGTGCGCATGAAGGTCCTCTACCAGACCTCCACCAACGCCGTCCGTCAGGACTTCCAAGCCCTGATCAAACAGTGGTGGGAAGAAATCGGTATCGAAGTCGAACTCCGCAACATCTCCGCATCGGTCTTCTTCGGTGGTGACCCCGGTTCGCCCGACACCTTCCAGAAGTTCTACGCAGATGTTCAGATGTATGCGAACAACTTCGATGGAACCGATCCGGAAGCCTATATGGCCGCCCAAACCTGCGACAAGGCTCCCCGCCCGGAAAGCCAGTGGCAGGGTGAGAACATCAGCCGTATCTGCATCCCGGAGTATGATGCAAAGGTTGCTGAACTCGGCAAGACCGGTGATCTTGCACAGCGTGCGGAGCTTGTGAAAGAGCTCAACAACATGGTCACGAACGACAGCCACATGATCATCCCGCTTGTGGACCGCGGTCGTGTGACCGGCGTCTCAAACACCCTTGGTGGCTACATCCTGAACACCTGGGATTCGGAACTCTGGAACGCAGCTGACTGGTATCGGATCAAGTAATCTGATCCATAAATGTCTGAGAAGGTAGGGCAGGTTCGCCTGCCCTACTTTTCAGGACCTCTGTTAGACCTTGGCCCAGAGGCACCAATGATCACATTCATCGTTCGGCGCTTGCTTTTGACCATCCCAACCTTGTTGGTCATCAGCCTCGTCATCTTCCTCCTTCTGGAACTAGCTCCTGGAGACCCGATGGCCCAAGTGCCGTTGACGGTCCCGCCAGAAGTGAAAGAAAAAATGCGCGAGGCCCTCGGTTTGGGCCAACCCGTGCATGTGCGCTACGTGAAGTGGCTCTACCAATTCTTTGTCGTCGAGCCGTCGCTAATGATCGACTGGCTCACTCGGGATAGCTTCCTGCTTGGCTGGATGCCCGACACATCTCTTTACAACGGTGACCTGCGCGTCATTTCCTGGCAAACCCGTTCGCCCGTGATGGATATCGTTGTCCAACGCTTGCCCCAAACGCTTTGGGTCGTGGGCATGGGTTACCTCTTTGGCGTGCTCATCGCGTTGCCGATCGGCATCTACTCCGCCTACCGCCAATATTCGATCTTCGACCAAGTAGGCACATTCGTGTCGATGGTGGGCTTTTCCGTCCCGACCTTCTTCACTGGCGTCCTTCTGATCGTGATCTTCTCCGTGGAGCTCGGGTGGTTTCCGTCGATCTATGACACCACTCTGAAGGTGAACAGCTTCGAAAGCTTCCTGATGCAAGTGCGCCAGATGGCGATGCCCGTCACAGTTCTGGCACTATATAATGCGGCCCAGATCAGCCGCTTCATGCGTTCGTCGATGCTCGACAACCTCAATCAGGATTACGTCCGCACGGCCCGCGCAAAGGGCCTTTCCGAGAAGGTCGTTGTGCTGATCCATGTGCTCCGCAACTCGATGATCCCAGTGGTGACCGTGATCGCCCTCGGTGTGCCGCAAGTGTTTGGCGGCGCAATCATCACGGAGCAAGTCTTCAAAGTGAATGGCCTTGGCCAATTGCTGATCGGCGCCATCGAGGCCAACGACCTGCCGATGGTCCAGACACTCACCTTCATCTTTGCCCTGCTCATCGTCATGTTCAACCTGATCGCTGACGTTCTCTACGGCATCATTGACCCGAGAATCCGCTATGACTGACGCCTCCTCCGCCCCCCGCAATCAATGGCTCGACGTTTGGCTCCAGTTCAAATCCCACAAGGGGGCTCTGGTTGGTGGCATCGTCTTCGCATTGATCGTACTCACCGTCTTTGTTGGGCCTTGGATCTGGACGATCGATCCCACCCACGTGGAAATCCGGGCCAGGAACAAGCCTCCCTCGCTCTCTTACCCGTTCGGCACCGATCAATTGGGCCGCGACATGCTGGCCCGCATGATGGCAGGCGGGCGGGTGTCGATCTCTGTGGGTCTCACGGCAATGGCCCTCGCGATCACACTTGGTTCAAGTGTTGGCTTGCTTGCTGGTTACTTCAAGCGGCTCGACTGGCCCCTGATGCGCCTCACAGAAGTCTTCCAATCCCTGCCACTTCTCCCACTCTTGCTGGTGATGGTAACGCTCTTCAGAGAACCCCTTGCCGGTGCTTTCGGCCCCGAGAAAGGAACCTTCATCCTGATCGTGGGCGCGATTGGTGTGACAAGCTGGATGGCGACAGCGCGTATCGTGCGCGGGTCGGTTCTTGCGCTGAAGGAACGGGAATTCGTTCTCGCGGCACGCTCTATCGGCACATCAGACCACAAGATGATCCTGCGCCATATTCTGCCTAACGTGGTGTCACCGATCATGGTGTCGGCAACACTCGGGATCGCCGCCGCGATCATCACCGAGTCCGCGCTTTCGTTCCTCGGCTTAGGCTTTCCGCCTGACTTCCCGACTTGGGGGCGCTTGCTTTACGATGCGGTCGACTACATGCAGCAATACCCCTCCCGCGTCATGTGGCCCGGCATTGCAATCTCTCTGACCGTTTTGTCCGTGAATTATCTTGGCGACGGCCTGCGAGATGCGCTCGACCCACGCATTCGCGGCAGATAAGCAAAATAAGAACCTTCAAACGCCCGGAGTTAAAGACTCCGGGCGTTTTTCTTTTTGAGCCTCTCAGGGCAATGCGAATTTTCCAGAACATCGCCATTTTTAGAATATTGTTCCAATCAAACTCCAATTGATCGCAATCCTACAGCTTGATTGGCTAAAATTTTCCGCTCAATACAGGAAAAATTTCCTAAGGAGCGCGACCCAATGGAACGCCTTGGCATCGAATTCATCAGCAACTTCCATGCAACGCTCATAATCGGAGCATTGCTGGGATGTGCTTTCGGCGCCCTCGCACAAGTCACGCGCTTTTGCTTCCGTCGCGCACTCATCGGTGAGGACAAATGGCAATCCGGAGCAACTTGGGCAACGGCTCTAGCTGTCGCGACTGTCGGTGTTCAACTCGGCCTTTCGTTCGAATTGTTCGCTCTGGATGGGCACCGCCTTTTCCCAAGTGACTTGCCAGTTCTCGCAATTGTTCTCGGGGGAATCCTGTTCGGCGCGGGTGCCATTTTAACCCGCGGTTGCGCATCACGCTTAACGGTTCTTGCCGCAGGCGGTAACCTC
>RFUP01000380.1 GCA_009922885.1 Paracoccaceae bacterium | reverse complement strand
AGGGTGTCCTCGTGCCATCCCCATGGAATTGCCGAGTTTTTAAGCCAGAATGCCGGATCGCATAGCATTGCGAGTTTGGGATCGGCTGGGTGAGAGGCGAGATCGGCGCGAGGGATTTCATGGAAATTCGCTTCGGCTTCGACGAGGATGCGGGGATCGATCAAGCCACTGGCGTAAAGCGTCTCGGATAAGGAGATCCGGCTTTGCCGCGCATCTGATTTGCATCGGAGCATCTCTTTGAGGTCGATGAGGCCGTTGAGCACAAGATACGGTCCGAAATCCTGTTCTCTTAGAAAAGGAGAAAGGCTTAACGGTGCGGGCGTATGTTTTGGGGTTCTTAAGACATTTGCCACTGTTGCATTCCTAATTTTGGAAAACAGTGGCGCGCGGTCAGTTAACGGAAGTTTAACGTTCGATTAACAAAGCGGAATTTTTAGGCCGCCCGCGGGGTTCGAGGGCGGCCTTTTGGGTTTTAGGCGGATTTCCGGGCGGCCATTGAGGTGGCGAAGCGCTCGAAAAGGTAGAAACTATCCTGCGGGCCGGGGCTGGCTTCGGGGTGGTATTGCACCGAGAAGACCGGGCGGGTTTCCATGCGGATACCGCAATTGGAGCCGTCGAAGAGGGAAACGTGGGTTTCCTTCACGCCTGCGGGCAGAGTTTGGCTATCAACAGCGAATCCATGGTTCATGGAGGTAATTTCGACCTTACCCGTTTCGATATCCTTAACGGGGTGGTTCGCGCCGTGGTGGCCGTGGTTCATCTTGATGGTCTTGGCACCGAGGGCCAGCGCCAGCATCTGGTGACCGAGGCAGATACCGAAGACGGGCAGGTCGGACTTGTCCAGAACGCCTTTGATCATCGGCACGGCATAGGTGCCAGTGGCGGCGGGGTCGCCGGGGCCGTTCGAGAGGAACACGCCGTCGGGATTGTGGGCCAGAACTTCGTCAGCGGTCGCGGTGGCGGGCAGAACCGTCACGTCGCAGCCGACAGATGCGAGGCAACGCAGGATGTTGCGCTTCGCGCCGTAATCGATAGCGACCACTTTGAACTTCGGGTTTTCGAGGCGCTTGTGGCCTTCAGGCCATGCCCAACGCATTTCATCCCAGCGGTAGGACTGGGCGCAGGTGACATCCTTGGCGAGGTCGAGGCCGACGAGGCCGGGGAAGTTGCGCGCTTTGGCCACCAGCGCTTCGAGGTCGAAGTTGCCTTCGGGGTCGTGCGAGATGGCGACATGCGGCGCGCCTTGCTGGCGGATGGCACGGGTCAGGCGGCGGGTGTCGATGCCGCCGATGGCGATGCGGCCGCGACGGGTAAGCCAGTCCGTCAGGCGTTCAGCGGCGCGCCAGTTCGAGGGTTCGGTCGGATCCCATTTCACGACCATCCCCGATGCAACCGGATCGCCGGTTTCGTCGTCATCTTCGTTGACGCCGACGTTGCCGACATGCGGGAAGGTGAAGGTCACGATCTGGCCCGCGTAGGAGGGGTCGGTCATGATTTCCTGATAGCCGGTCATGGCGGTGTTGAAGCAAAGCTCGGCTTGTGCTTCGCCAGTGGCGCCGAAGCCTTTCCCGTAGAATACGGTGCCATCTGCGAGGGCAAGGCAAGCGGTTGGGCGTGTCCGGTCGGATTGGGCCATGGTGCGAGTCTCCGGAGCTGTTGGGTGGCGGCAAATTGCCCGTGTCCTAAGGGGTGTGGCGGCGGGGGTCAAGTGCACTAACCTCGCGTCTTGCACCGTTGTCAGATCGGCGCCGATCCGTTAGGGTCCGGCTTCTGACATAGACCGGGGATTGAGACGCTATGGACATGCGTGAAAGGGTCAATTCGGCCCTTAAACAGGCGATGAAAGACAAGGCAGCAGCGCGGCTTTCGACGCTGCGGCTGATCAATGCCGCTATCAAGGATCGCGACATTGCCGCGCGGGGTGAAGGCCGTGACGAAGGTGTGAGCGATGCGGAGGTGATGGCGATCCTTGGCAAGATGGTGAAGCAGCGCCAAGAAAGCGCGCGGGTCTACGAGGAAGGGGGCCGTTTGGACCTTTCCGAGCGCGAGCTGGCGGAAATCACGGTGATCGAAGAGTTCCTGCCGCGTCAGTTGACCGATGAAGAAGTGGATGCAGCGATTGCTGCGGCGATTGCGGCTGTGGGGGCAAGCTCGATCCGTGACATGGGCAAGGTGATGGGCGAGTTGAAGGCGCGCTACACCGGGCAGATGGACTTCGGGGCCGTGGGGGCGGCGATCAAAACGCGCCTCGGTTGACCGATTTGATGCCTGCGGAAACGGCCCCTTCGGAGGGCCGTTTTTTTATGCCTGCGGCGCGGTTTCGGAGGCGCGGCGGGCCTTCAGGGCCTCGGCCAGTTCGCCGTAGAGGGTGCGGCGTTCTTCTTCGGAGAGGAAAGCGCCGATTTCGACGCGGCGACCGTTGCCGGTGAGGGTGACATACCACGGCACAGGGCCGCCGGTTTGGTGCATTTCGGCGCGGGCCCAGTAGGGGTTGCATTCCCATTCCTTGCGATTGCCCTTCGGGTCTCGGTGGACGAGGTGGAGGGTTTCTTCGGCGAAAGTGAGCTCTTCGAGGATGTCGGCATCCTTGTAGCTGCGTTCCAGTGCCCA
>RFUP01000379.1 GCA_009922885.1 Paracoccaceae bacterium | reverse complement strand
ATCGAGTTTCGCGGGCGTGCCCCAATAGCCGTCGTTCTTGGCCAGTTCGATGCGGTCGCCCTGCACCCAGTTGGCAAACTTGAACGCGCCGGTGCCGACGGGGGCCTGCTTGATGTTCTCGATGCTTTCGGGTGCCACGATCACCGCGTCACCCCAAGCCATGTTGAAAAGGAACGCCCCGTTCGGCGCGCTCAATGTCACTTTCACCGTGGCGGGATCCACGACATCCACCGACGCGATGCCAGCAAAGAGCGCTTTCTGGGCGTTCTGGCTGTCTGCGGCGCGGGCGCGGTCGAGCGAGAATTTCACGTCTTCGGCGTTCATGTCGGTGCCGTCGTGGAACTTCACGCCTTCGTTCAGGTGGAAGGTGTAGGTCAGCCCGTCTTCGGAAATATCCCAAGATTTCGCGAGGCCTGCCACGATGGACCCATCGGAGGCGAAGCGGGTGAGCCCTTCGAACACGTTCGAATAGAGCACCGAATCGATGGCACCTGCGGCGGCAGAGGTTGGGTCGAGGTGCGGCGGTTCAAGCTGCATGCCGACGATGATGTCTGTCTTGGCCCAAGCCCCAGAGGCCATAAGCGCCAGAGCCGAAGCGGCGAGGAATTTCCGGTAGGTCATGTGCGGTCTCCCTTGGTGCAGGCGGCTCTCCATGCGCCGACTGTCGTTCCTGAGACGAGTGTTGCGCCAAATCGTCCACGGATCAAGCTAGGGAAAACGATTGCTGGAATTGCATCTTTGACCCTGTTAGTCGTGCCGCGCTGCAGCATGGGAGGATGTGCCGCATGAGTGCCACCGCTGGCAAAACCGCGCCTTTGCCGGATGATATCCGGTCGATGAAGGGCCAACGCCCGATCGTTTCGCTCACGGCCTACACAACGCCGATGGCCGCCGCGATGGATGCGCATTGCGATTTCGTTCTGGTGGGGGACAGCGTGGGCATGGTGCTGCATGGCCTTCCCTCGACGCTTGGCGTGACGATGGAGATGATGATCCTTCACGGCAAAGCCGTGTCGCGCGGGCTGACGAAGGCGATGATGGTTGTCGATATGCCGTTCGGCTCCTACGAGGAAAGCCCGCAGCAAGCCTTCCGCAATGCCACCCGCCTGATGGCGGAAACCGGGGCGGCGGCGGTGAAGCTCGAAGGCGGGCGCACCATGGCGGAAACCATCGCGTTTCTGGTGAAACGGGGCGTGCCCGTGATGGCGCATATCGGCCTCACGCCGCAATCGATCAACACGCTCGGCGGCTATAAGGTGCAGGGCCGCGCCGAGCAGGCAGAGGCGATTCTGGCCGATGCGAAAGCCGTGGCGGAGGCAGGTGCTTTCTCGGTCGTGCTGGAAAAAATCCCGCAAATGCTGGCAGACCGGATCACGGCTGAAGTGGCGATCCCCACCATCGGCATCGGTGCTTCAGCGGGCTGCGATGGTCAGATCCTCGTGGTGGATGACATGTTGGGCCCGAGCATGTGTTTGCCGATCAGGCCCCCCAGAAAGACGCTAAGAAATGACCGCTCCGATCATCCGCTCCCTTCCCGAATTGCGCGCGCTGACCCGCCAATGGCGGCGCGCAGGTGAAACCATCGGCGTTGTGCCCACGATGGGGGCGTTGCACGAAGGCCACCTGTCGCTGGCGCGCCGCGCGCGTGCCGAATGTGACCGCGTGATCGTGACGATTTTCGTGAACCCGAAGCAGTTCAACAACCCGGACGATCTGAAGAACTATCCGCGCACCGAAAACGAGGATGCCCGCAAGCTCGCGCCTATTGGCGTGGACGCGATCTTCGTGCCGGATGGCGGCACGATGTATCCCGATGGCTTCGCCACCACGGTGAGTGTCGAGGGCCTGACGAACAAGCTCTGCGGCGCGCATCGCCCCGGCCATTTCGACGGGGTGGCCACGGTGGTTGCGAAGCTCTTCCTGCAAACCGCCGCCGACCGCGCCTATTTCGGCGAGAAGGATTACCAGCAATTGCAGGTGGTCACGCGGATGGCGCGCGATCTCGATATCGACATCGAGGTGATCGGCTGCCCGACGATCCGCGAGGAAGACGGCTTGGCGATTTCTTCGCGCAACCTGCTTCTGTCAGACCGCGCCCGCATCCACGCCCCGCGCCTGAACGAGGCGATGGAGGAAATCGCGGCAGGGCTGCGTAAAGGCCAAGCGATGAGTGCGCTTTATCCCGCGGCCGCGGCCAAGCTGGAGCAGGCGGGTTTCACCGGGATCGACTATCTCGAACTGCGCGGTGCCTCCGATCTGGAGTTGATGGAACAGGCCGACCGCCCCTCCCGCCTTTTCGCCGCCGCGTGGCTCGCAGGGGTGCGTTTGATCGACAATATCGCTGTCTGATCGCGGCGTCCGGAACGCAAAAAGGCGGGGTTGCCCCCGCCTTTTTCATTTGGTTCTCGCGTGGCTTACTGGCCCAGCGACGCGCGGATCGCGCGGATGTTTTCGCCGTAGGGCGCGGGATTGGAAACCGACCCGCTCTTGAACACGGCCGACCCCGCCACCAGCACATCAGCGCCTGCCGCAACGATGCCCGGCGCGGTCACGGGCGTCATGCCGCCGTCGATCTCGATCAGCACGGGGCGATCCCCGATCATGCGCTTCA
>RFUP01000378.1 GCA_009922885.1 Paracoccaceae bacterium | reverse complement strand
AGGAACAAAAGATCACCATTCAGGCATCGGGTGGCTTGTCGGATGATGACATCGAAAAGATGATCAAAGACGCCGAAGACAATGCCGAGGCCGACAAAGAACGCCGCGCGCTGGTCGAGGCCCGCAACCAAGCAGAAAGCCTGATCCACTCGACCGAGAAATCGGTCGAAGAGCATGGCGACAAAGTCGACCCAACCACTGTTGAGGCGATCGAACTGGCCATTGCTGCGCTGAAAGACGATCTGGAGAACGACAAAGTCTCTGCCGACAAGCTGCGCGCAGGCATCCAGAACGTGACAGAAGCCGCCATGAAACTGGGCGAGGCCATCTACAAGGCGCAGGCTGACGAAGGCGATGACGAGCCGTCGATGGCAGGGTCCAACCATTCAGACCATGACGACGATAACATCGTCGATGCTGATTTCGAGGATCTGGACAACGACAAGCGCAAATAAGCGCCCATAGCGGAACCGTTCGGGGCCGGTCCGGAAGCCGGGCCGGCCCTTTACGTTCCGACAAGGGGGAACCCGAATGTCAAAACGTGATTATTACGAGGTTTTAGGCATCTCTAAGGGCGCCAGCGCCGACGAGATCAAAAAAGCCTTCCGCACCAAAGCAAAAGAACTGCACCCAGATCGCAACGCCGATAACCCAAACGCCGAAGCGCAGTTCAAAGAGGCCAACGAAGCCTATGACTGCCTAAAAGACCCCGACAAAAAAGCCGCATACGACCGCTATGGCCATGCCGCTTTCGAGGGGGGCATGGGCGGCGGCCAACGGGGCGGCGGCTTTCACGGTCAGGGCGATTTTGCCAGCGCCTTTTCCGATGTCTTCGACGACCTTTTTGGCGATTTCATGGGCGGCGGTGGCCGCGGCCAAGGTGGGCGCCAACGCGCCGCGCGGGGCGCCGATTTGCGCTATAACCTGCGCGTCACGTTGGAAGAAGCCTATGGTGGCATGCAAAAAACCATCACTGTGCCCACAGCGGTGGCCTGTGGCGCGTGCAGTGGCTCGGGCGCCGAGGGTGGCGCCGAGCCCACCACCTGCCCCACCTGTTCGGGCATGGGCAAGGTGCGCGCGCAACAAGGGTTTTTCACCATCGAACGCACCTGCCCAACGTGCTCGGGCATTGGGCAGATCATCAAGAACCCTTGTAAATCATGCGGTGGCAAGGGCCGGGTGGAAAAAGAGCGCGCGCTCAGCGTGAACATTCCCGCCGGCGTGGAAACTGGCACCCGCATCCGCCTATCGGGCGAGGGCGAGGCAGGCATGCGCGGCGGGCCCACGGGTGATTTGTACATCTTCATCGAGGTGCGCGACCACGACATCTTCCAGCGCGAGGGCACAAACCTGTTCTGCCGTGTGCCGGTATCGATGATCACCGCCGCATTGGGTGGCGATATCGAGGTGCCCACAATCGATGGTGGCAGAAGCCGGGTAAAAATTCCCGCAGGCAGCCAATCGGGGCGGCAAATGCGCTTGCGTGCCAAGGGTATGCCAGCCCTGCGCGGCGGTGGGCACGGCGATATGTTCATCGAAATGGCGGTGGAAACACCGGTAAACCTGACCAGCCGGCAAAAAGAACTTTTGCAAGAATTCGAAAAGCTGTCCGAAGACAACAACCCCGAAGGCAAAAGCTTTTTCTCGTCGGTCAAAGGGTTTTGGGATTCGATGAAGGGCTAATTTGGGGCGCAGGGCGCAGCTGGCTGCGCCCCGCGCCTTTTTCCCGTTAAACCTTTGCTAACCCAAGCGCGGCACAGTGGCTGGCATGGGTACAAAAAGCACATCTTCCTTTTCAGAAATGCCGTTACCTTTGTTTGAAACCTTGGGCGGCGGCGGCATTTCCCAACCGCTGCAGCCGGGTGAAAAACTGCCCTCGTATATCAGCGATCACCGCCAAAGGCTGCGCCGCCGCTTTTTGGATGGCGGGCCAGATGCCCTGCCCGATTACGAAATGCTAGAGCTGGTTTTGTTCCGCGCCATTCCCCGCCAAGACTTAAAGCCCTTGGCGCATGCCCTTTTGCAGCGATTTGGCGATTTTAACACCGTCATCTCGGCCCCGGCCCTGCGGTTGCAACAGGTGGCAGGCGTGGGCCCCAGCGTGGTGTGCGAATTAAAGCTGGTCGAAGCTGCGGCGCACCGTTTGGCGCGCGCGCGGGTGCTGCAACGGCCTGTTCTGGCGGGCTGGGCCGATCTGTTGGCCTATTGCCAATCCACCATGGCGCATCGCGAAACCGAACAATTTCGCCTGCTGTTTTTAGATCGCAAAAACACCCTGATCGCCGATGAGGCGCAGGCCAACGGCACCGTTGACCACGTGCCGGTCTACCCGCGCGAGGTGATGAAGCGGGCGCTGGAATTAAACGCCAGTGCACTGATTTTGTTGCATAATCACCCCTCGGGCGACCCCAAGCCATCGGATAGCGATATTGCAATGACCCATCAGATCGACCAAGCCGCGCAGGTATTGGGCATCGCGCTGCACGACCATCTGATCATCGGCAAATCGCGCGAAATCAGCTTTCGTGCCGAGGGGTTATTGTAGCCCCCTCACCGCACCCATACCTCGACCCGGCGGTTCACCTGCCGGCCCCATGCGCTGTCGTCGCAGGCCATGGGCAATGCCTCGCCCATGTGAT
>RFUP01000377.1 GCA_009922885.1 Paracoccaceae bacterium | reverse complement strand
ATCGAGCGCCGCCATTTTGCCGCAGAGGGCGAGTTCACCTCAGATCTGGCCGCAAAAGCCGGGAATGCCGCTTTGGCGGACGCCGGGATTGCGGCAGACGAGGTTGACGCGATCATCGTCGCCACCTCAACGGCAGACCTCACCTTCCCGTCCGCCGCCACGATGGTTCAGGCCAAACTGGGCATGACGCGCGGCTTCGCCTTCGACGTTCAGGCCGTTTGCGCGGGGTTCATTTTCGCGCTGTCGCAAGCCAATGCGCTGATCCTTTCGGGCCAGGCGAACCGGGTAATGGTGATCGGTGCGGAAACCTTCTCGCGCCTGATGGACTGGACGGACCGCACCACCTGCGTGCTTTTCGGCGATGGTGCTGGCGCCTTGATCATCGAGGCCCGCGACGCTGCCGGAACACCACAAGATCGCGGCATTCTGGCCTGTGATCTCAATTCAGACGGACGCCACCGCGAGTTACTCTATGTGGATGGCGGCGTTTCGACTGGAACGGTCGGGCATCTGCGGATGGAAGGCAAAGAAGTCTTCCGCCATGCCGTGGAAAAACTCGCGGCCACCGCCAATGCCGCGCTGGATAAGGCTGGCCTCGATGCGGGTGCCGTCGATTGGATCGTACCGCATCAGGCAAATATCCGGATCATCCAAGGCACTGCAAAGAAAATGAATTTGCCGATGGATAACGTGGTTGTCACGGTTCAGGACCATGGCAACACCTCTGCTGCCTCGATCCCGTTGGCACTTTCGGTCGGCCGCCAGCGCGGGCAGATCCAGGAAGGCGATTTGATCGTAACCGAGGCCATCGGCGGCGGTTTGGCATGGGGCGCGGTGGTCCTGCAGGTGAAAATCTCGTCCTTCGGGACGTTCTCGATCCGGGATAAAGCCGCCCGTGTAGGCCGCAACCCGAAGACCGGCGAAGAAGTTCCGATCCAGCCGCGCCGCGTTCTGACCTTCCGCCCCTCCCACCTCTTGAAAGAGCGGGTTGCCGAGGGCGCCAAGCGCTGAATTGAGAGGCGCCTGAATGGTGAAATCCCCAGAGGCTTTCAGAACAATCTCCGAAGTGGCGGATTGGCTTGATCGGCCAACCCATGTGCTTCGGTTTTGGGAGAGCAAGTTTCCTCAGGTGAAGCCCGTCAAGCGTGCGGGCGGGCGGCGCTATTACCGCCCGCAGGACATGCTGCTTCTGGGCGGCATCAAGAAACTCCTCCACGACGACGGGATGACCATAAAAGGCGTTCAGAAACTCCTTCGAGAACAAGGGATTGCACATGTTTCCTCGCATTCCCAACCTCTGGAGGAAGGGCTGGAAGCCGGCGCTGATGTGCGCGAAGCTCTGAACCTCGGCCCCGAGGCTGGGCAGCAATTCGACGAAGCGCCGATGGTGGAAGAGGCGCTGGACGACACTCCCGCCGCGCAGGTACTGCCTTTTCCGGAACGTGCTCGCGATCCAGACGGGCTGTCTGACGACGAGACAGATGATGACGCGTTGGAAGAGGCCAACGAAGCCCTTCCCGAGGCAGAAGAAGCCCCTGCACCCGATTCTTCTGCGCCCGCCTTGCCCCAAATCCCCGAACCACCCGGAGACGGGAGCCTACCAAAGGGGGTTCTGAGCTTGGTTCTGGCCCGGAACTCATCTCTTTCCGCCATTGCCCGCGCGCAACTGGCCACGGAAGCCGAAGGTTTGGCGCTGATTGCAAAAAAGATGCGCGAAGGGCGTTCCCGTTGACCAAGTTTTTCCTCCAAACCCTCTTGCCGCCGCCGCGAAAACCAGTAAACAGGCCGAACCGTCGGGCTATAGCGCAGTCTGGTAGCGCGTCCGTCTGGGGGGCGGGAGGTCGCAGGTTCAAGTCCTGCTAGCCCGACCATTTCACCCCCGATACCTGAATGGGTATCGCCCCCAAACGTTACGGATTTCTTAAATGTCCGGTGTCCTTCCCAGCCAGAGCATCAGAGCCCTGATCGAGAGCGGTGCAATTGCCGCGGATCAGCCGTTCGTTGAGGGGCAGATCCAGCCCGCAAGTCTCGATCTTCGCTTAGGAAATGTGGCCTACCGGGTGCGCGCTTCTTTCCTTGCTGGCAAGGGCCGGACCGTGGCGGAGCGGCTTGAAGAATTCGAGATGCATCGCATTGATCTCACCAATGGCGCGGTGCTGGAAAAGGGCTGTGTTTACGTGGTTCCGTTGATGGAACGCGTGGCACTTCCTGCAGGCGTAACCGCCGTTGCCAATGCCAAGTCCTCGACCGGTCGCCTTGATTTGCTGACCCGCACCATCACCGACGGTGGAACGGAATTCGACAGGATTTCAACGGGATACGCAGGGCCGCTTTACGCCGAAATCTGCCCCCGCTCGTTTTCGGTGCTGGCACGACCCGGAATGCGGCTGAACCAGATCCGGTTCCGGCAAGGCCAGTCCATTCTGGAAGATGCGGAATTGGCCGCGCTTCATGCCGCTGAACCGCTTGTGGACGGGCCAGCCGTTATCGGCGAAGGCCTTGGTTTTTCAGTGGATTTACGCCCCGCGAAGGGCACGCTCGTGGGGTATCGTGCGAAGCCGCATACCGGGGTGATCGATCTGGAGCGGATCGGGCAGTATGATCCGGCGGAATTCTGGGAAGAAATCCACACCGATCAG
>RFUP01000376.1 GCA_009922885.1 Paracoccaceae bacterium | reverse complement strand
CCCTGCGCCAGAAATTCCTCCGCCGCGTCAATCGAGGCAATCCCCCCGTTGACCGACAGATGCAGCCCCGGAAACCGCTCCCGCATCCGCCCCACCAGCGCATAGTCCAGAGGTGGTATCTCTCTGTTTTCCTTAGGAGAAAGGCCCTTAAGCCACGCCTTGCGCGCATGCACCGTGAAGCGCTCGCATCCCGCATCGGAGACCCGTTCAAGGAAGTCCGGCAGCACCGTTTCGGGGTCCTGATCATCCACCCCGATCCGGCATTTCACCGTCACCTCCACCGAAACCGCTTCCCGCATCGCCGCCACACATTCGGCCACCCGCGGCGCATCCTGCATCAGGATCGCCCCGAACGTGCCCGACTGCACCCGGTCCGACGGGCAGCCGCAATTGAGGTTAATCTCCACATACCCCGCCGCTTCCCCAAGCCGCGCCGCCGCCGCCAGTTCCGCCGGATCAGAGCCACCCAACTGCAGCGCAACCGGTTGTTCTTCTTTTGAAAAATCCAGAAGATGCAATGCACCGCCCCGCACCAGAGCCGCCGAAGTCACCATCTCCGAATAGAGCAAAGCCTCGCGGCTCATCAGCCGATGGAACCACCGGCAATGGCGATCTGTCCAATCCATCATCGGCGCCACGGAAAGGCGCGCGGCATGGCGGATCGCAGGAGGGGTCAGGTCACGGGTGGGCATGGTTCGGGTCATATCGCAGAAGGAAGCCGCCTCCTACCACGCTTTGCCCGTGGAATTCCAGCGCTGCCTCTCCCGCGACTTTTCGGCGCTTTGCATGCACATGCACACAATTCCGCCTCGCTTTTCCTCCCCGCTTATGGCATCCGCCAACCCGACGTTATAAAGCACATCGCACAGCCCGCTTGAAGGACATCCCAAGATGAACGTGATCCGCGAAGCCGACCTGATCGACAGCATTTCCGAAGCCCTGCAATACATCTCCTACTACCACTCCCCGGATTTCATCCGCGCCATGTCTGCCGCATGGGAACGCGAAGAAAACCCCGGCGCGAAACAGGCGATGGCGCAGATCCTCGTGAACTCGCGCATGTGCGCCATGGGTCGCCGCCCGATCTGTCAGGATACCGGCACTGCCAACATCGCCGTTTACATCGGCGCGCAGGCCCGTCTCGAACTCTCCGGCTCCCTGCAGGATGCCGTCGATGAAGCCACCCGCCGCGCCTACAAGCTCGATACGAACCCGCTCCGCGCCTCGGTCGTGGTCGATCCCTTCGGCACCCGCAAGAACTCCGGCGACAATACGCCCGCCATGCTCACCTGCGAGATCGTCGCGGGCGACAAGGTGGAAGTTCACGTCGCGGCCAAAGGCGGTGGCTCTGAAAACAAAGCGAAATTCACCGTTCTGAACCCCTCGGCCTCCGTGGCGGATTGGGTCGTGCAAACCGTGGAAACCCTCGGCGCAGGCTGGTGCCCGCCCGGCATCCTCGGTATCGGCGTCGGTGGCACAGCGGACAAGGCGATGGGCCTTGCCAAGAAAGCCCTTAACGATCCGATCGACATGGCCGAACTGCTGCGCCGTGGCCCCGCGAACCGCACCGAGGAACTCCGCCTCGAAATCTACGAACGCGTCAACGCGCTCGGCATCGGCGCGCAGGGTCTTGGCGGCGTCACTACTGTGCTCGACGTGAAGGTCCGCTCCTTCCCGACCCATGCCGCCTCGCTGCCCGTTGGCCTCATCCCGAACTGCGCCGCCACCCGCCACGTGCACTTCACGCTTGATGGCTCCGGCCCTGCAAAGTTCACCCCGCCCGACCTCACGGATTGGCCGGAAATCCTCCTCGACAAAGCAGGCGCCGATACCCGCCGCCTCGATCTCGACACCCTCGACCAAGCCACTCTCGACAGCCTCGAACCCGGCCAAACACTGCTCCTCTCCGGCACGCTCTACACGGGCCGCGACGCCGCACATAAGCGCATGGTCGATATGCTGAACAAAGGCGAAGAACTGCCCGTCGATCTGAAGGGCAAGGCCATCTATTACGTCGGTCCGGTGGATGCTGTTGGTGATGAAGTCATCGGCCCGGCAGGCCCCACCACCTCCACCCGCATGGACAAGTTCACCGACCAGATCCTTGGCGCCACCGGCCTCAAGGTGATGGTCGGCAAAGCCGAGCGTGGCCCGGTCGCGCTTGAGGCCATCGCCAAGCACAAGGCCGCCTACCTCATCGCCGTGGGTGGTGCTGCCTATCTCGTGTCGAAAGCCATCAAGGAAGCCGAACCGATCGCCTTCCAGGATCTCGGCATGGAAGCGATCTACCGCCTCAAAGTGCAGGATATGCCCGTCACCGTCGCGGTCGACTCCAAGGGCAACTCCATCCACATCAGCGGCCCCGCCGCGTGGAAGCGCGTTCCGATCCTCGCCTGATCCAATCGCGCGAGACCTCGTGAAAGCCGTCTCCCTCGGGAGGCGGCTTTTTCATGACTAACCCGCGCGCCCCGTGCCCACATCGGTGCGCGCCACGGCTATGTCATTTTGGGCGCAGTCGCGCTGATCCTTACATGGGTGGGCAATGTGTTTTCCATCATCGGCTATGCCTCCTGCGCCTTTGCCTTTTATTACGCGCTGCAAGCCGCGATTGCGGCGGCAGGCGCGGGCAATTGGCCAAAGC
>RFUP01000375.1 GCA_009922885.1 Paracoccaceae bacterium | reverse complement strand
TCCTGCTGGCTGGCCCAGCCAAAAGCCGCGATGTGCTCTTCGGTGACCAGCGGATCGCCAAGGCTGTCGTCCTTGTAGCAATATTCGACGATGGGACGCGGCAGGGCCGTACCCTCTTCGATCCCAAGCCGTTTTGCCATTGATCCGGCGGCATAGTTGCGCACGATCACCTCAAGAGGAATGATCTCGCAGGCGCGTACCAGTTGTTCGCGCATGTTGAGGCGGCGAATGAAATGCGTCGGCACGCCCATGTTGTTCAAACCGGAGAAGAAATATTCCGACAAGAGGTTGTTCAACACGCCCTTGCCGTCGATCAACGCTTTTTTGGCGCCATCGCCCGCGGATGTGTCATCTTTGAAGTACTGAACGATCGTGCCCGGTTCCGGCCCTTCGTACAGCGTCTTCGCCTTGCCTTCATAGATCTTCTTGCGCCGTGCCATGGCCACTCCGTCGCTGGCGCGCGGAGGTGAGTCCCCGCCCGCGCATCTGCCGCCCTCTTAGTGCAAGGTCTCCATTGTCGCAAGGGCGGGTGCCACTCTTGCACTGCGGCGTTACGACATGCATATGGAGAGTAACGACACTCGAGTGAGGATGATCCCATGACCACCTTCGACGACCGCGAACATGCCTTCGAAGCAAAGTATGCGCATGACGAGGAAATGAAGTTCAAAGCGGAAGCCCGTGCGAACAAGCTCTTGGGCCTCTGGGCAGCTGAAAAGCTCGGCAAGACGGGCGATGCGGCTGCAGCCTATGCAGTTGAAGTCGTGAAATCGGACTTTGAAGAAGCTGGCCACGAAGACGTGGTTCGCAAGGTTGTTGGCGATCTGGCAGGCAAGGTCACGGCGGAAGAAGTTCGCGCAAAGATGCTCGAACTGCAGCCGGTGGCAAAGCGCCAGCTGATGGACGAAGCCTGATCTACATCCAAATTGAATAGAAAAAAGGCGCGACCTCACCCGGCGCGCCTTTTGTTTATACGGCGATTCATCCTGTCGTAAGACTAGAGAGGTATTGCTGCCTGCAACCGGGGGAGCTTCCATGAGATCGAAGGAAACGCGCCAAGAACTCTTGCGCCATGCTGTACGGCAGGTACCTGTTCTGATTTTGGGGGCAAGTTGCCTCTGGTTTCTTGCGTTTCGCGCCGATCAAATGGACCTGCGCGCCGCCGCGAAAGCCGTTCGTTTGGTCGAACTCGAGTTCTGGCTGATTGCTCTTGGTGCGACAGTCGTGAGCTATCTTGCGATTGGGAGGTATGATGGCATTTTTCATCGCCACATCGCCACGTCGATCCCCGGCAGGGCTGCTGTTTTATCAGGGGCGTCTGCCGTTGCACTCTCGCAAACGCTGGGGTTCGGGCTTCTGACTGGTACCATCGCACGCTGGCGCCTTCTTCCCGCGCTGAGCCTCAAAGACGCTTTCAAAGTGACTGTCTCGGTTTCAGCAGCTTTCATGGCGAGTTGGGCCATGCTGACTTCACTTGTTGCATTCACGATGGGCGTTGACGCGGCGATCGTGCATTGGCTCGCGCTTGGCGTTTTGATGGTCTGCCTTTTGCTGATCGGAACAGGCACCCTTTTCCCTCAGAGCAAGCTCTATCGAGCTTTGAACTTTCCCAATGTTCCCGCCTCAGGTGCCCTCTTGTTCTGGACTGCCGTTGATCTTTCGGCGGCATCGATTGTGTTCATTGCGCTCTTTCCCCAAGGCACCGGAGCAGGCGTAGAAGAGCTTCTGCCCGCTTTCCTGATCGCCTTTGGCGTGGGGCTGATTTCAGGTATGCCCGGCGGCGTGGGGGCATTCGAACTGACATTGATGACTCTCCTGCCGACAGTTCCGGCAGAAAGCATCCTGACGGCGGTCATGGGGTTTCGACTCATCTATTTCGCGGTTCCCGCTCTCGTGGCCCTTATATCAATGGTGCGCCCTCTCCAAACGCGCGCCGAGGAAAACGCGCTTGAGCCCGCGGCTAGGCACCTAAGCTTTCTGGAAACAACCGCTAACCCAGAGAGCAAACTGCTCTCGCTGACCAATGGGCATCTATTTTTTGCACAGGACGCAGTTATCGGCTGCAAGAATACGAAGAACTGTCTCGTCGGTTTTCTCGACGCATCGCTAGCCTTGTCTCGAGGCACCCTCAGACGCTTCAAGAAATGCGCGCGGGAGACCAACCGAACCGTATGTTTCTACAAGATTTCAGAACCAATGGCCCGGAACCTCGAAACCTCGGGGTGGCGGACCATCAAGATATCAAGCGAGGCCGTGATCGATGCATCGCGGTTCCACATCGACGGCCCGGAGCACCGGAACCTCCGCAGGAAGTTGCGCCACGCCGCAAAGGCAGGCTTGGTTGTCACCTCGCCGGAGCAGCTGCCGATTGAAGACATGCAAAACGTCGACCGCAGATGGGTCTCGGACCACGGAGGCGCGCGCGGGTTTTCCATGGGCCAATTCAGCCCCGGCCACGTGCAGGAACAAAAGGTGTTGTTGGGTTGGATCGGAGAGGAGTTGGTTGCTTTCGCGACCTTCCACCGCAACGCCAATGGCTACTCTCTGGATCTGATGCGCTACACAACCGACTGCCCGGATGGCACGATGCATCGCCTGATCGTGGCGGCGATTGGAGATGCGAATGCGGAAGGGCTCGGGCGTGTTTCGCTGGCGGCCGTTCCTTTGAAGCCTTTCCTCG
>RFUP01000374.1 GCA_009922885.1 Paracoccaceae bacterium | reverse complement strand
TACGAGCGTTCCGAAAGCGACGAGTTTATCACGGCGACGGCCTTGGGGGCCTATAAGGGCGTGCAGGATGGCGACGGGCTGTTCTGCCTGAACTTCCGGGCGGACCGTGCGCGGGAAATCCTGAAGGCGCTTCTGGAGCCGGAATTCGCGGCCTATGAGGTCGGGCCGCGCCCGAAATGGGCGGCGACCTTGGGCATGGTGGAATATTCGGAAGCGCATAACGCGTGGCTCGAAACGGTGTTCCCGCCGCGCGACATCCGAAACACGCTGGGGGCTTGGGTGGCGAAGCACGGCAAGACCCAGTTCCGTGTGGCTGAAACCGAGAAATACCCGCATGTGACCTTCTTCCTCAACGGCGGCAAGGAAACGCCCGAAGAGGGCGAAGACCGCTACATGGCCCCCTCGCCCAAGGTGGCGACCTATGATTTGCAACCGGAAATGTCGGCTGACGAGGTGACGGGGGCTTTGGTGGGTGCGATCGAGAAGCAGTATGACTTGATCGTGGTGAATTTCGCGAACCCCGATATGGTGGGGCATACGGGTGATTTGAAAGCGGCGATGCTGGCCTGCGAGGCGGTGGATCGCGGTTTGGCAAAAGTGGTGCCCGCGTTGAAGGCTGTGGGCGGGGCGATGATCATGACGGCGGATCACGGGAACTGTGAGTTGATGCTGGACCCTGTGAATGGCGGGCCGCATACGGCGCATACGCTGAACCCTGTTCCGGTGGCACTGATTGGCGGACCTGAAGGCGCGCGTTTGCGCGATGGTGGGCGTTTGGCCGATCTGGCGCCGACGATCCTGCATCTGATGGGTCTCGAAAAGCCGCAAGAAATGACAGGGGAAAGCCTGATCGCATGACGCTTCGCGCCGCGCTTCTTTGCCTGATGCTGGTTGCGCCGCCTGCGGTTGCTCAGGGTTTGGACGACATAGCGGCAGCAGAAGCGGCGCGGCTTGCCTCGCAGGAGATCGAGAAGGCTGCTCGGGCGCTCGATGCGGCAGATAGCGCGCGGGACCGTGTGGCGGCGTTGACGCAGACGGTGCAGGCTTTCGAAAACGGTTTGGAAGCCCTGCGTGACGGAATGCGGCGGGCGGCGTTGCGCGAGGCGCGGCTGACGCGGGAATTGCAGGCACGGGAAGGCGAGGTGGCGGAGCTTCTGGGCGCGCTGCAATCCATGAGCCGTGCGCCAGCGCCGACGACTTTGTTGCACCCCGCAGGGCCGATGGGCACGGCGCGGGCGGGGATGATCCTGAGCGATGTGGCCCCTGCGATGAATGTGTGGGCGCAGGAGTTGCGGGCGAAGCTTGAGGAGGTGCAGACGCTGCGCACTTTGCAGGAAAGCGCGGCGGAGACGTTGGGCAAAGGTTTGCAGGGTGTGCAGGAGGCGCGGTCGGAACTGAGCCAAGCGGTGGCCAGTCGCGTGCCTTTGCCGAAGAAATTCACCGAAGATCCGGTGCGGACCGCGATCTTGATTGCCTCCACCGAAACGCTGGAAGGGTTTGCCAGCGGCTTGAGCGAGATGGCTGTGGATGAGGCGGAAGTGATCTTGCCGGATGTAAGAAGCCAGCGCGGGAACCTGCCCTTGCCTGTGGCCGGAACGCTTTTGCGGCGCGCGGGCGAGGCGGATGCGGCAGGGGTGAAGCGCCCCGGTATCCTCTTGGCGGCGCGGCCGCGTGCCTTGGTAACAAGCCCGGCGGCGGGAACGATCCGCTATCGCGGGCCGCTTCTTGACTACGGAAACGTGATCATTCTGGAGCCGGGGCCGGGCATTCTTCTCGTGCTTGCGGGGCTCGACGTGGTTTATGGTGAGACCGGAGACGTCTTGCCGGAGGGGAGCCCTTTGGGTTTGATGGGCGGAGCAGAGACAGCCGAGGGCAGCGTTGTGCCGCAAAATGCGGAAGGCACTGGAAGCGGACGGCCGGAAACGCTCTATATGGAATTGCGAGTAGACAATGTGCCGGAAGATCCGGCGCCATGGTTCCGCGAATTGAAGGATGGATAACGGATGAAGAAATTCCTCATGGCCGCCGCCAGCGGCACGATTGCCGGGGTGATTGCGACCACGCAGGTTGCGGGGCCTCTCTTGGCGGAGGAGACCTCGAAGGTCTCGGTTTATGAGCGTCTTGATCTTTTCGGTGACATCTTTGACCGCATTCGCGCGCAATATGTGGAAGAGGTGGACGAGAAGAAGCTGATCGAAGCGGCGATCAACGGCATGTTGAGCTCGCTCGATCCGCATTCGAGCTATATGCCCCCCGATGCGGCAGCAGACATGCGGAGCCAGACGCGTGGTGAATTCGGCGGCCTTGGGATCGAGGTGACGCAGGAAGACGGTTTCGTGAAGGTGGTATCGCCGATGGATGGCACGCCGGCTGACGAGGCAGGCGTTCTGGCAGGCGACTTCATCACCCATGTGGATGGCGAATCTTTGCTGGGCCTGACACTCGATCAGGCGGTGGACATGATGCGCGGCCCTGTGGGCAGCGAGATCGTGATCACTATCGCGCGGGAAGGCACGCCGGAGCCTTTCGACATTTCCATCGTGCGTGACACCATCAAGCTGACCGCTGTTCGGGCGCGGACCGAAGGAAAATCGGTGGTGCTGCGGATCACGACATTCAGCGACCAGACCTATCCGAACCTCGAAGCAGGGCTGAAGAAGTCCATCGAGGAAGCGGGCGGGATGGACAATGTGAACGGC
>RFUP01000373.1 GCA_009922885.1 Paracoccaceae bacterium | reverse complement strand
TAGGTGCCGAGATCGGCTTCCGAGGTCACGATCACGACATGCGGTGCACCGAATAGGCGATAGTTTTCGAGCATCTGTTTGCCGGAGGCCGTGCGGTCGCCTTTGGTAATCCCCACCGCATCGTAAAGCTGGAAGCCGCAGGTCCGGCGGCGATCGAGGTATGCGCCTGTGTATTGTTTCGGCCAATCGAGATCGGGCTGCGAGGAGCTTGAAAGCGCCGTTGCATAGAGCTTTTCGCGGAAGCCGTCCGTTTCCTCTTTGCGGGTGACATGCACCTGCCACGGCTGCGCGTTACACCAAGAAGGGACGCGCGATGCGGCCAGAGTAATCCGTTCGATCACCTCATCTGGCACGGCATCCGGCAGAAAGGCGCGGCTGGAATGCCGACGGATCAGGATGGTTTCCAGAGTGTCGAGGTCATCACGCATGGCAGGGTTCCTTTCGGCGCCGAAACTGGCCGCTCGCTGCATCGGGTGCAAGCGCTTTAGAGCAAGCCCTCGTTCAGCGCGTAAATATATCCCGCGATGCCCCCGATCATCAGGGCGAGCAGGATTGCGCCTGCGATTTTCCAAGCCGACCACGGCCTTTCCCCCTGCACCCTGCCCGTCTGGCCGTTCACGACGAAACGGTAGGTCTTGCCGCGATATTTGTAAGCTGCCAGCCAGACCGGCAGCAGGATATGTTTGAACGTCACCGCCGAAACCTGTGTCTCGATGTGGTGGATGCGCTGCTGATCGCCGCCGATGTCGAATTTCACATCCCGTTCGATCTGTCGGTCCATGATCGCGCGGGCCTCGGTGAAGCCTTGCTCCAGATCCACCTGATAGGCTTCCGCGCGGAACCCGGCCAGATAATGGGGCAGATACGGCTCCAGCCGTGTCAGATCCCAAGGTTGGAGCGCATCTGTAAAGCGCTTGGGAAGGGTTTGCGACGCCAGAACCAGAACATCGTCGAAGACGCGTGCGACGCGGCCCGAGCGCGGTGTCCAGCGCACGCGCGGCACTTGCACGGTTTCACGTTTCCCGTCGCGAACGACAGTCATGGTCTCGTAGTAGATGGTGCCGCGTTCGCCGGAATAGCGGCTCTGGGTGTCGGCATCGAAGGTCCAGTAGGGCACATAAATCCCGTCCATTTTCCGCCCCTTGCGAGCATAGGCCTTGAGGCCGGACGGTGCGAACCAGAGCCGCCCCAACCACTCGGTCATTGCATGGCGGGCCTCGGTTTCGTTGAGCGCGAAGGGCAGAACGCCCTTGGGCTTGATCTGTCGGTGGCTCCCAGTGCCCGTGACAACGAGTGTGGCGCAGAACGGGCATTGCGCGGCATGCACTTCGGGATCGAACTCGACCTCGCCGCCACAGTTCGGGCAGCGGCTGGTGCGTGTGACTTCGAATTCCTGTGTCGGAAGCTGGCCCTTCACCGCCGAATTGAAATCGAGTTCGCGCAGGGACGAGGAATGCCGCCCCGCCCCTTCAATGGGGTGCGTATGGCCGCAGTAATCGCAGATCAAAGCCTCGCGAGACGGGTCGTAGCGGTAATCGGCACCGCATTGTTCGCAGGGAAAACGATGATCGGCTTCCAAAATAATACCTCTTTCGCACCTAATCTTGACCAGCCTCAGGACGTTTCTTTCGAGTGTGACATTGCGAACGAGGAACCGAAAGTGCCCACGCCAGAAATCTACCAAAAACTCACCGAAGCCATCGGTGCCCATGGCGCATGGAAACATAAGCTCCGCGTAGCGGTGCACCTTAACGACGGCCAGGATCTCACTGCAGAAGCCAGCAATTACCATAGCTGTGCTTTTGGGCGATGGCTGGCAGGGCTTCCAGCAGACGTGCGCCAGTCACCTGAAGCAGCGGCAACCATCCGGTTGCACGCCGAATTTCATTCGACTGCGGGCAAAGTGGCTCGGAAGATCGCAGATGGCGACAAGGCTGCTGCGCTCGAAATCCTCGATGGCCCGCTGTCAGCGGCATCTAAAGAGCTCACAAGTGCTGCAACTCGCTGGAAAATCGCGGCCACGCGTTGAAAACCACCTGCAGCATTCCAACCAAAGCCGCTCTTCCGAGCGGCTTTTTTATATCCGCAAATGACCTCCATCTTGGGAAGACGACCCCTAAAACGAATATCTCTTCGGGCGTTGATCTATATGCAATAGCCAATGGGAGTGTTTTATGTTCTTCAGTACCGTCACTGAAAAAGTTATCGCCGCCCAAAGCTGCCAAAGACACTGGCAAAATCGCCTAAAGGTAGCAATACAATCGGAAGCAAAGGTGTTTTTGATTGAGGAAGCCGCCGATTACCATCGGTGCCCTTTTGGATGCAAAACCCATGGAATGGCATATTTGGAGCGGGCACAGCCTGAAGTAGAGGCTGCGATCCTCATCCATTCCGCGTTCCATATCGCAGCATCGAAGGTCGCGCGGAAGCTTGCTCTCGGCCAGCACGCCGCTGCCAAGTAGATTTTCGACGGCGAGTTTGCTGACCTCTCCCGCGACCTGACGGTCGCTCTGAACCGTTGGAAAGCTGTGGCTTTCGCTCCGAAAGTGGCTCAGCCCGTTCAGATCATGCCTCGGGTGGCGGCGGCGGCAGCACGGTAAAGAGGCGGGCAAGTTCGGTCACTTCGCCGGCGCGCTTCCATCCATCCTGACCTGCGGTCCAGACATGGGTATCGCGTGTCAGGCTCCCGTCCGTTGCCTTGCGCCCCATCGCGGCCA
>RFUP01000372.1 GCA_009922885.1 Paracoccaceae bacterium | reverse complement strand
CCAACGTGTTCGTCAACGGGATCGCCTGGAGCCGCCAGGGCGACGTGAACACGCCGCACCTGTTGCCGCCCTTCCCGTGTCCGTCGCACGCCGCGCCGATCGCGGTGGGCAGCACGACCGTGTTCGTCAACGGCAAGGGCGCCGGCCGGGTGGGCGATGCGATCAGCGGTTGCACCAGCGTGGCGGCCGGCAGCCCCAACGTGTTCTGCGGGCCCTAGGCCAGCAACCGGCGGACGGTGGTGCGTGAGCAGCCGAGGCGATCGGCGACGGCCTGCTGGGTGAGGCCCTCGCGGCGCCAGCGGCGGGCCCGCTGCTCGCGGCTCTCGGTCGCCCAGAGCAGTATCAGCAGGGGGAGCAGCAGCAGGGCCAAGGCCCAGGCGGCGATGCAGGTGATGGTCATTGTTCCTCCGGCCAGTGCCGGGCGATGGGGTGGTCAGCGGCGGCGCGCTCGGCCTGCCGATGGGCCCAAGGTAAGGGCGCGGCCGTGGGGGTGCCGCGCTGCTGTCACAGTTCTTAATGGTGTGGGCCCCTTGCGGGGCCCCGGTGCGGTGCGTGGCGAAGCGCTGCTGGGCGAAGCGGAGCGACGCGAAGAGCGGCTGCGCGATGCGGTGGTCAAGCGGCGGGCGGAGATGGATCGCTCGCTGCGATGATGTGCCACTGGCTCATCGAATCAATGCGATCAGGGTTGCTTCTAAGCAGTGGGAAGAACAATGCAGGGCGCGCTTGCCGAAGCGAGAGCGACTCCCTGGCCATGTCGAGAAGGGTTTGCTTTTTGGGCATTGCGAGAGCTGCGTCTGGCACCATTATCCGTTGACGAACACCGGCTGATACCAGAGCAGCTTGCTTTGCTCTTTCCCCTGGCCATGACGCACGCGATGCCAGTGGCCTCTGCGCCAGTGAGCTTGTGGCGAGGCGTGGGTGCCGCCACGTGATGGCGAAGGCTCGCGGCGGATCTTGAAGTGCTTGCCGATCCAGCGGTAGGGCAGCGGCTGAGGCCCGCGAGACTTGCCAAACCCCATTGCTTTGCCAACTGCTGGTACTTCTTCGGTGATTTCTGCCTGTTCGTAAGCAAGCATTAGCAAGCAGCCAAGGCCTATTCGCGCAACAGGGTTGTCATACCAGCCAACTTTCACGCCGGAGTCTTCGATGTCTATCGGAATAGCAATCGAAAGTCGCCTGCTATTACGCCACGAAGGCGGTTTTGGATCTGTAATTTCACAATGACCCACAACAGTTATCGGAGTAATCCAGTCGGTTTGCCTTTCCATTTCTTCCAGGTAAGGGTTTTTAATCGCCGATCGCATGTTAGAAAATGGCGATTTGAACGCATAAGAGCGATTATCGACAATGGTTATCACGTTGACAGAGACCGGCCATCCGTGATTGTGCCAAGTAATCAATGCCCTCGGAAGAAAAAAAGAGATCACCGGGAAAGTAGATGGAATGTCTTTAACACCGATGTCTGCTGGGGTTTGCTGAAGCGCTTCGGCAATAGAATCCGACAGCAAATAAGCGGGTGGCTTTGAGTCAGCAACGCTTGCAAGGTGTTCGTACGCTGCAGATTCACAATAAGCCTGCATCTCGTTATAGTTTGTAAGCTCAGGAGGGTTCGTGCAGCAAGTCAACCAGCAATATGCTGCGAATTGTTTCCATGGCAAGAAACCCGAAGGGAACAGGTAGCGGCCTGCCAAGCGAGAATAGTTATCGACTACTTCTGGCACCGCAATACTTTTCGCAATTTCTGGAAGTTTGTCGAACTCGAATTGGCCCCAGTTCAAAGTTGAGTGCATTGCAAGTAAGGGTGGTGAGCATCATTGCTCTTGTGTCGACCCTACGGACGCCACCCACCCACCACCGCCACTTCGTAACAATCCTTCACACCCCCAGGTCGTCGCTCAGCCGAGCCACCGCGCGCCGCGCTGCGTCGTCGATCAGGTGCGCGTAGCGGCTCGTCGTCTGCGCGCTTCGGTGCCCCAGCAGCTGGCCCACCGTGCCCAGCGTCTGCCCGCCGCTCAGCGCATAGCTGGCGAACGTGTGCCGCAGGTCGTGGATCCGCAGGTCGCTCACCTCGGCCTCCTGGAGCAGGGCCAGCCACATGCGCCTGTAGCCCACCAGGGGCCGGCTGCGGTCCTCGCCAGGGATCACCCAAGGGCTGCCGCCGCCGACCGCCGCCTGGGCCTCCAGCAGGTCGCGCAGCACCGCCACCGCCCGATCGCTCAGCTGCACCTCGCTGGCCCCGGTCTTGCCGCGCTCCGCCGGCACCAGCAGCACGCCCCGGGCCCAGTCGATCTCCGACCACTGCGCGTTCATGACCTCCCGCAGGCGCGCGCCGGTGAGCAGCAGCAGCCGCACCAGCTGCGCAAACCGCCAGCGGATCGCCAGCGGCCCGGCATCCTCCCACCGCTGCAGCGCAGCACGCAGGCAGGCGAGCTCCTCGGCGCTCGCGTACCGGCGGCGCTGCCGTTCCGGGTGCGCCTTGACGCCCCGGGCCGGGTTGCTGCCGACCGGCCGCCAGCCCCATTCCTCCGCCAGGCCCATCGCCACGCCGAGCACCTCCAGGGCCCGGTTGGCGGTCGCCGGCTTCGGGTGCGTGGCGTGCCACTCGCGCACGCGCTCGCGGGTGAGGGCCGCCACCTTGAGCCGGCCGAACGCCGGCAGCAGGTGGAGCCGCCACAGGATCTCGTCGTTGCGGCCAGATCGCTTCCGGCTGGCGTGGGCCTGCAGGTGACG
>RFUP01000371.1 GCA_009922885.1 Paracoccaceae bacterium | reverse complement strand
CGCAAGAGGCCGTGGCCTTGATGAACGCGAAGAAAATCACCTGCCTTTTCGTGGTCGACCCGAACGGCAACGGCGCGGCGGAAGGGTTGATCCATATCCATGACTGCCTGCGCGTGGGATTGGGCTGAGGCATGGATCGGTGGCGCGATCAGGCGTGGTCAAGAGCGGTTGCGTGGCTCAAGATCGTTTTGCCACTGACGGCGCTGGGCCTCTTGTCGACGCTCTTCCTGTTGTCGCGTTCCGTGGACCCGATGAGCACGCTTCCCTTGAGCGAGGGCGATATCGAAGAGCGGGCGCGTGGGCAGCAGATGACGGATCTGTCCTATTCCGGCACCACCGAAGAAGGGCACCTGATTGCCTTCAGCGCGGATGCAGCGCGACCCGATCAGGTGATTACAGACCGTATCAACACCGAGCGACCGAAAGCGGTGATTGACCTCACCGATGGCGGGCGGCTGACAATGCGTGCGCTGAAGGGCCAGGTGAACGAGCCCGATGATCTGGCGCGGCTGACGGGTGGTGTGGAATTCACCACAACGACCGGGTATCGGCTGAAAAGCGAGGATATTTCGAGCGCGCTGTCCTATCTGCGCGTGACGAGCCCCGGCGCTGTTGAAGGAAATGGCCCGCCTGGTGTATTTACCGCCGGACGCATGACTTTGACCACGGACCCCGAAAGTGGAAAGGCAGTGATGCTCTTCACGGACGGGGTGCATCTGGTATACGATCCGAAGAGTTGAGGAATATACGCCCGTGCCCTTCCGTTTGATCATACTGGTTCTGAGCCTTCTGATGCCTGCCGCGGTGAGCGCGCAGAACACGGTGGCTTTCGGGACGATGGCGCAGGACACGTCGCTTCCGGTGGAGGTGACAGCAGAAAACCTTTCTGTCGATCAGGAAAAAGGTACCGCGATTTTCACGGGGGACGTGGTGATCGTGCAGGGCGAAATGCGGCTCGCAGCGCCTTGGGTGCTGGTGGTCTATTCAGAAGACCAGAGCAAAGTGATGCGGCTGGAAGCCAAGAACGGTGTGACGCTGGTTTCGGGGCCTGATGCGGCCGAAGCGGAGCGGGCGGATTACAGTATCGAAAGTGGTGTGGTGGTGATGCGTGGAAATGTGCTGTTGACCCAAGGCAAGAACGCCCTGACCGCGAACGAGATGACAGTGAACCTGACTGACGGAACGGCGCAGATGGGCGGGCGGGTGAAGACGATCCTGCAACCCGACGCCGGAAAGAACTAAGATGGCGGGGCCGGACCTGACTGTGACGCAAGGCGGTGCCGGCCTGCGCGTGACCTCGCTTCGCAAGAGCTACAAGAAGCGGATGGTGATCCGCGACTTCTCGATGGAAGTGTCGCGCGGAGAGGTGGTTGCGCTTCTGGGGCCGAACGGCTCGGGCAAGACCACGACATTTTACATGATCGCAGGGCTGGTTTACCCCGATGGCGGGCAAGTGTTGGCGGATGGGCGGGATATCTCGACCTTGCCGATGTATCGCCGTGCGCGGCTAGGGATCGGGTATCTACCGCAGGAAATGTCGATTTTCCGCGGGCTTTCTGTGGAAGACAACATCAACGCGGTGTTGGAGATCGCCGAGAAGGACCGCCACAAGCGGCGTGAACGGCTGGAAGAACTGCTTTCGGATTTCTCGATAGAGCATCTGCGCCGCGCCCCTGCGCTGGCACTTTCGGGTGGTGAACGGCGGCGCGTGGAAATCGCACGGTGCTTGGCGGCGAACCCGAAATACCTTCTGCTGGATGAACCTTTCGCGGGGGTCGACCCGATCAGTGTGGGCGACATCCGCCATCTGGTGGCCGATCTGAAGAAGCGTGGAATCGGCGTGCTGATCACCGATCACAACGTGCGTGAAACTCTCGAAATCGTGGATCGCGCCTACATTCTGCACGACGGGAAAGTGCTGATGTCCGGAACGCCGGAAGACGTGGTGCAGAACGAGAATGTGCGCCGCGTTTATCTGGGTGCCGACTTCAAGATTTCCTGAGCAAAACGGCAACAATCCGGTTCCCGCATTTCTTGCGGATTCATTTGACAGCCGCCGTTGGCTGGCGTCTGATGAGGCTATGACAGTCGCGGATTCCATCGCACCCATGCCGTCGGGCCTATCAGCCAAGGCCGGGTCGCATTCAGCCCGAACTGTCCAAATCCAGAACCGGGGCCGAGCATCCCGCGGCGCATTGCGCTCGCGGAAGACCCCGGACTATTTCAGAAAAGGAAAATGACATGCGTTATCAGATCAGCGGCCGTCAAATCGACATCGGTGAAGCGCTCCAGACCTTCGTGAAGGACGAACTGGGGGAAGTTCTGGGGAAATATGCAGGGCGTCCGACCGACGCGAATGTCATTTTTTCAAAATCAGCGCATGAGTATATTTGTGAAGCCGTGGTGCATCTTTCGACAGGCATGCAAGCGCAGGCGAAGGGGCATGCAAACGAGATCCATGCGGCCTTTGACGCCTGCAAAGAGAAACTCGACAAGCAGCTTCGCCGCTACAAGCGCCGTTTGAAGGACCATCATCGTGATCGGCCGGACCCGGTTGAAGTCACGCAAGCAGCGACGTATATCCTCGCCGCTGATAGAGACGAGGATTCGGAACCCGATAGCCTGCAACCTATGATCATTGCCGAAATGGAAGCGAAGATCCCTTCGCTCTCGGTGGGTGAAGCTGTGATGCAGATGGAACTGGCGGGTGCACAATTCCTTCTCTTCAAG
>RFUP01000038.1 GCA_009922885.1 Paracoccaceae bacterium | reverse complement strand
CTTATCAATTTCGCTTGATTAGAGCCTGTTGCAGGCAGAAGGATTTCCCTAAGGAGATCCCAAATCATGGCGCCAGCCCTTGTTTCCGCCCTGCGGGGCTACAGTTTGACGAGCCTGCGCGCCGACATCCTTGCGGGGATAACAGTGGCCATGGTGGCCTTGCCGCTGAGCCTTGCCATCGCAATTGCCTCTGGAGCAGACCCTGGCACCGGGCTGGTCACCGCCGTTGTGGCAGGTTTTCTGATCTCAGCCTTGGGCGGAAGCCGGGTGCAGATCGGCGGGCCGACTGGGGCGTTCATCGTCGTGGTCCATGGCGTGATTGCCGCGCACGGCTTTGACGGGCTGGTGCTGGCCACGCTGATGGCAGGCGTGATCCTGATGGTGGCGGGCCTCCTCAGGGCGGGTGCCTTGGTGCGCTATGTGCCGGAAGCGGTGATCAATGGCTTTACCATCGGAATTGCGGTGATCATCGCCACGAGCCAATTGCCCGATCTTCTGGGGCTTGATGGCCGCGCGTTTCCGGCCGAAGTGCCTCTGAAACTCTTGGCGATCGTGAAATCTGCGGGCGAGATTGCACTACCCGCCGTTTTCATCGGTGTGGGCGGTATGGTTCTGATCACGCTCTTCCGCAAGCTTGCGCCCAAATGGCCGGGGTTGATCGTGGCGGTGGCGCTGGCCTCTTTTGCAGCGTGGGCACTGGGGCTGCCGATTTCGACAATCGAGAGCCGCTTTGGAACCTTGCCTTCTACCCTGCTGATGCCAATGCTTCCCGAAATCACGGCAGAGCACCTGATTACGCTCTTGCCGTCCGCCTTGGTGATCGCGTTCCTCGCGGGGATCGAGAGCCTCCTTTCTGCCATGGTGGCCGACCGGATGACGGGCGGCGCACCGCATCGGCCAAATGCCGAAATATTGGCGCAGGGCGTTGCAAATACGGCATCGGCGCTGTTTATGGGTCTGCCCGCAACAGGCGCGATTGCGCGCACCGCAACGAACATTCGCGCCGGGGGCCTCACGCCTGTTTCGGGAATGGTGCACGCGGCGGCCGTATTGGCGATGATGATGCTTTTCGCCCCATTGGCGAGCCAGATGGCGATGCCCGCTTTGGCAGGGCTCTTGATCCTCACCGCGTGGAACATGGCCGAGCCGCATAACTGGCCCGCCTATATGCGCGCCCCCAAAGGGGATCGCTGGGTGATGCTGGTCACGCTTGTACTCACGGTTTTTACCGATCTCACCATCGCGATTGCGGTTGGCACAGCGATGGGCTTGGCGGTGCGGATGAAGCGTAAGGGTGTGCAGCCGCCGAGCTGGACACCACCAGAGCGTTGACCCTCAGCGCGGGGCTGGCGTTTTGTGTTTGTTATACGCCTTCCAGTCCGTGATCTCGGGGTAATACATCTCGCGCCAACGCCGAACGCGCTTATTCATGATGCGGCGCCATATCGGTGGCACCATCGCGGCCATCCCCATGATCGGGTATCCATGAGGAAGCTGCGGCGCTTCGGCCTCGGTGTAATTCTGCAAGAGCGGAAAGCGGCGGTCGGGCTTGTAATGATGGTCTGAGTGGCGCTGGAGGTTGATGAGCAACCAGTTCGAGGCCCGATGCGCCGCGTTCCATGAATGGTGCGGTTTGACATGCTCGTATTTGCCATTGCCAAGGTGCTTGCGGGTGAGGCCGTAATGCTCGACGTAATTCACCAGTTCCAGCTGCCAGACAGCAATGAAGGCTTGAAAAATGAAAAGGCCAAGGCCGATCCAGCCGCCTGCGACGAGGGCGAGTGCCAACATCAGGGCTTGCAGGCCCCAATAGCGCCAGAACGGATTCGAGCGGTGGTGCCAAGGCAGGTTCCGGCGCTTCAGCATGTCGGCTTCGGCTTTGAAGGCAGAAACGAGCGACTGGTAGAGCACGCGCGGGAAGAAGCGGAAGAAGCTCTCGTTGTAACGCGCGGTCACCGGATCACCCGGTGTGCCGACGTAGATATGGTGCACCTTCAGGTGTTCCGAGCGGAAGTGCGAGTAAAGGACCATCGCGCCGAGGATGTCGCCAAGCCACTGCTCGCGTTTGTCTTTCTGGTGCATCAATTCGTGCGAGTAATTGATGCCGATTGTGCCCGTCATGATGCCAACGCTAAAGAACAGCCCGCAAAGTTCCCAGCCGCTCAGATGTTCTGCGCGCGTAGCGTAGTAGATAATCCCGTAGAGTGTGATGGCCTGAAGCGGCACCCAGACGATGGTGACCGCGCGGTAGAAGAACAACTGGTCTTCGCTGGTTGAAAGATCTGCGTTTTCGAGGTTGAGGCCAATCGCTGCGTCGAGTGCCGAGAAGAGATACCAAGTGCAAACGAGGAGCAGGAGAACCCAGAGGCCACCATAGACCGCCCCGATCCATGCCATCGGCAGTAAAGTGAGCGAAAGCCAGAATGGCAGGGCAGAGGTAAAGCGGGCTACTTGGGACGCGGGGATCATCGGCGGGCCTTTCGATGCGATGATTTTGTTCTAGCGGCAGTTTTCCAATACGCTTTGCGCGAGGTCAAATGCCTTTCGCATGACGGTGGGTAGCGCAGCTGGCCGGAAGTCGGCCTTGGCAAGAAATTGGCCCTCCGTAGGCTCCGCTTCAAGGGGAAGGTTCGCCACGCGAAGGGCTAGGCGCAGATGAAAATGAGTAAAGGTGTGGCGCACTTCGAAGCCTGGGTCGTGCCAGCCAGCTTGAACAGGCGGAGCCTCTGACGGCGTCGTTTCCGCCCATTTGGTGCCGGGCCATCCAAGCATCCCGCCCAAAAGCCCACTTTCCGGCCGGGTTTCCAGAAGCCAGGCCCCATCAGCGCGACGCGCGACATAGGCAATGCCGAGACGCGTCGGCTTCTCGGCTTTCGGTGCCTTTTTGGGCAGATCGGAGGCGGTGCCGCGCTGGCGTCCAAGGCAGGGGGAACCCCAAGGGCAAAGCGCGCAAGCCGGGCTGCGCGGCGTGCAGATCGTGGCACCGAGGTCCATCACGGCTTGGGCGTAATCACCGGGGCGTTCTTCGGGGGTGAGGGCGGCGGCCAAAGCGGTCAACTCGGGTTTGGCGGCAGGCAAAGGGGTGTGCACATCGTAAAGCCGCGCCATCACCCGCTCGACATTGCCATCCACCACGGTTTCACGTGCCTGCGTTGTGAAGGCTGCAATCGCTGCTGCCGTATAAGGGCCGATGCCGGGGAGGGTGAGGAGCGTTTCACGATCTGTCGGGAAAGTGCCGCCGTGTTCGGATACAACCACACGCGCGCACTTCAAGAGGTTGCGGGCGCGGGCGTAATAGCCAAGCCCTGCCCATTCGGCCATCACCTCTGCATCCTCGGCTGCCGCCAAGGCCGCAACCGTTGGCCATCGCATCGTGAAGCGGTGGAAGTAGTCCTTCACGGCGGCAACGGTGGTTTGTTGTAGCATCACCTCCGAAAGCCACACCCGATACGGATCAGGGCGCGCGCCAGCTTTGCTCTCTGATGGCGGCACGCGCCACGGCAAACTGCGGGCATTGGCGTCATACCAGTCAAGCAGGTCGATAGCGCTCGCAATCGTTTCACGCATTGTTCAAGTCTTTCCTACTTTTCCGACTGGCGCCTGATGCCCGTGGGCATAGAATAGCGCGGAACGCCCGGAGGCAAGGATGGCACAACAGAAGCGAGGCAAAGGATTTTCGAGCGCGGGGGCCCTTTTGCAGGGGCAGATCCGGCGCGCAGGCGAATCCCGTGGTTTTGCCGTGTCGCGGGTGCTGACCCATTGGGCCGAGATTGTAGGCACTGATCTCGCCGCGCTGGCGCGCCCGGTGGATGTGAAATACGGCCGCGAAGGCGGTTTGGGTGCCACGCTGACCGTTCTGACCACAGGCGCGATGGCTCCTGTGATGGAGATGCGGAAAGAGGAACTCAGGGATCGGGTGAACGCGGCCTATGGCTATAACGCAATCGCCCGCGTGCGCGTGACGCAAACCGCCGCGACCGGATTTGCCGAAGGGCAAGTGGCTTTCGATGCAAAGCCGCAGCGCGTGGAAACGAAACCGAGCGCCGAAATTTCTGCCAAAGCCCGTGAAAGCACAACGGGTGTGGGCAGCGAGGCATTGCGGGCAGCGCTTGAAACGCTGGCCCAGAACGTTTTATCCCGCGAGGGACAGTCGAGAAAGGACAGAGCATGAACCGCAGAGCGCTTTTGTTGGCCGGGGTGGCCGCGATTTCCGGTGTGGGAGGGCTTTTCCTCGCACGTGATCGCAACAGCCCCTTGAGCCTGCCAGACCTAGGCGCCGCCCATGCGGAAACCCCTGCCGAGCCTGCAAGCGTTGTGGAAATGGTACTCGGCTCGAACGACGCCCCGATCACCGTGGTTGAGTACGCATCCTTCACTTGTCCGCATTGTGCCAATTTCCATGCAACCGTGATGCCGTCCTTGAAGGCCGAATACATCGAGACCGGCAAGGTGAAGTTCATCTACCGCGATGTCTACTTCGACCGCTTCGGGCTCTGGGCTTCCATGGTTGCGCGCTGCGAGCCGACGCGCTTCTTCGGTGTCTCGGACATGCTCTATTCCCAGCAGAAAGACTGGATTGCAGGTGGGGATTCGGCGTTGATTGCGGATAATCTGCGCAAGATCGGCAAGGTCGCGGGCCTGACCGAAGAGCAACTCAACACCTGCCTCACTGATGGTGCGAAAGCGGAAGCGCTCGTGGCATGGTGGGAAGCCAATTCTACAGCCGATGAAATCAACTCCACGCCCTCTCTGATCATCGATGGCGAGAAGCATTCGAACATGTCCTTCGCCGACCTCAAGGCCATTCTCGACAAGAAGATGGGGCTGTAATGGCCGCGCCGCTTGCTGGGTTGAAAGTCGTCGAGCTGGCGCGGATTCTGGCGGGCCCTTGGGCTGGGCAGACGCTGGCAGATCTCGGGCCCGCCCTTTATCGAACGCGATGGCGATAAATCCGCCGCATACTTCCATTCCTGCAATCGCGGAAAGAAGTCTGTTACGGTCGATTTCCGCACGCCGGAAGGCCAGGAAGCCGTACGGTCCTTGGTCAAGGATGCCGATATCCTGATCGAGAATTTCAAAGTGGGTGGGCTGAAGAAATACGGTCTTGATTACCCGTCTCTGGCGGCGATCAACCCGGGTTTGATTTATTGCTCGATCACGGGTTTCGGCCAGACAGGGCCTTATGCGCATCGTGCGGGCTATGATTACATCATCCAAGGCATGTCCGGCCTGATGTCGATCACGGGCGAACCAGATGGCCAACCGCAGCGCGCCGGTGTGGCGATTACAGACATCTTCACCGGGGTCTATTCGGTTGCTGGCATTCTTGCGGCATTGCATCAGCGCCATAGCACCGGGAAGGGCCAGCATATCGATATGGCGCTTCTGGATACGGCTGTTTCTGTAACAGCGAACCAAGCGATGAATTACCTCGCCACGGGAACGCCCCCCGGGCGGACGGGCAACTACCACCCGAACTTGACGCCCTATCAGGTGTTCGACTGCGCGGACGGGCATATCATCATCGCAACCGGAAATGACGGGCAATATCAGCGCCTGTGCCGTTTCTTGGGGCTGGACTGGATGTGCGACGATCCGAAGTTCCTGAAAAACTCGGATCGTGTGGGGAACCGCCCCGAGATGATTGCGCTTCTGATGGCCGAAACGCGCAAGCGCACCAAGGCAGAGGTTTTGGCGGGTTGCGAGGCGGATGGCATCCCGGCAGGGCCGATCAACGACATGGCAGAGGTGTTCGCCGATCCACAGGTAGAGGCCCGTGGCATGCAGATCGCGCCCGGCGGTGTGCCCGGTGTGCGCGCACCGTTCCGCTTCTCAGGCGCGGAACTGGTGCTTGATGCGCCTTCGCCGAAGCTGGGCCAAGACAACTGAATTATTGCGCGGCAAGGCCTAGTGGCCCGTGCCGCGCAAGATTGCCCGAAACGTGCGGGCGAGGATTGCCAAATCCGTCATCAAAGAAGGGTTCCGCGCATAGGCGAGGTCCAGATCAAGGCGCTGCGCGTAACTCAGGCGATTGCGCCCAGAAACCTGCCACGCCCCTGTCATGCCCGGGCGGACACGCAGAACCGTTGCGGCCAAGGCACCGTATTCGCGCCGGAGTTCTTCGGGCAACAACGGGCGCGGGCCGACAAGGCTCATTTCGCCGCGCAGCACGTTCCAGAGTTGCGGCAATTCATCGAGGGAATGGCGCCGCAATATTCGCCCGAACCACGTTTGGCGGGGATCATTCACCAGCTTGCCATACCGCTCCCATTCCTCGCGAAATGCGGGATCTTGCAGAAGCGCTGCTAACCGCCCCTCGGCGGATGGGCGCATGGTGCGGAATTTCCAGATGCGGAACGGTTGCCCGTTCTGGCCGATCCGGATTTGCGAAAAGAAAACGCCGCCACCTTGCGCCGCGATCATCAAAGCAGTGCCCAGCAGGAGCGGCATCCAGAGCGGGGCCGTGAGCATGATCAGGGCAATGTCGAGCCCGTGTTTGATCGGCAAAACAACGGGATACGGGCGGGCAGGGGAAAGGCTGAAAGAGTGCATGACTGGCTCCGGTTTGGAGGCAATCTGCAGCGCATCCGCTAACGGGCGATGAAATCCGCCCCGCCATTTGCGCGCAATTTTAGCCTTTGAAAACGCGGGTCAGCGCACTTTGCAGGGGGCTTGGATCGTCGATTTCGAGGCGCACCGGAAGTGTTATCACCCGTGTTCGGAACGCAGGTGGCAGGCGCGCTGCGTCTTTCTCGGTGGTTACAAGCTGCAAGCCCCGCGCCTTCGCCTCGGTTTCAAGCCGCGTGAGCAAGGCTGAGGAGAGATGCTGGTGATCGTCAAGCGCTTCGGCGCGCACGACATCCGCTCCGAGGCTGCGGAGCGTGGAAAAGAACTTCTCGGGGTGGCCGATGCCTGCAAACGCGAGGGCGCGGGTGCCAGACCAGTCCATCCCGGTCTGAAGCGGCGCGAGGCGGCCTGTGAGGTGCGGGATGATGATCTGCGCGCCCCATTCAGAGGCAAACTGGGCTTGGTCTTCGGGTTCACCGATGGACAGCAATAGATCGGCGCGGGCGAGGCCCTTGGACACGGGTTCGCGCAGGGGGCCAGCGGGCAGGCAGCGGCCGTTTCCGAAGCCTTTGGAGGCGTCGACGGTGATGATCGAGAGCGATTTCTTTAGAGTGGGGTTCTGGAAGCCGTCGTCCAGCACGATCACGCCGGCACCTGCGGCAATGGCGGCTTCTGCACCCGCGGCACGATCCTTGGCGACCCAAACGCGGGCGAAGGCCGAGAGGAGCAAGGGCTCGTCTCCGACCTTGGCGGCAGTATGGCGAGAGGGGTCCACTTCCAGTGGGCCAACCGCACTGCCACCGTAGCCCCGCGACACAACATGCGGCTCCACGTGGAAGCGGCGAAGCTCCTCCATGAGGGCGATTACCGTGGGTGTCTTGCCTGTGCCGCCCGCATTCAGATTGCCGACGCAAATCACTGGAACAGATAGGTTTTTCGGCTCCGTTCCCGCCAAACGGCGCGCGGTTGCTGCGGCATAGGCTGCTCCGAGAGGGGCCAGCAGACGCGCGGCCAAGGCGGGCTTATTCGGGGAGGTAAACCAGAATTTCGGGGCTTGCATCAGGGGGCCTCCGCCAGATCGAGTGCGTCTTGGATCAGGTCGAGAAGTTGATCGGTGGCTTCTGCACCTTGGGTTACCACTTCCCATGCAGCATGCGCCATAGCCGCCGCTTGGTCTGGGGCGGAGAGGCGTTGGACGGCGCTGGCGAGGGTTTCAGCATCCTTCACGATGCGCGCGGCTCCGGCGCTGGCGAGGCGGGAATAGGCGGAGAGGTGGCGGCCGACGTTTGGGCCGTAGAGGACGGCAGAGCCGAGGGCTGCAGGCTCGAAGGGATCACGCCCGCCAATGCCCGTGGCCAGTGATCCGCCGAGGAAGGTGACGGGGGCCAAGCGATACCAGAGACCCATTTCGCCTTCAGTATCCGCCAGAAGAATCTGGGTGGCTTCTGTTGTGTCTTCGCCACGGGACCAGCGCGCGTAACGCCAGCCGCTCTCTATGAGCTGGGCTTCTATCGCATCGCCGTCACTTTCCATTTCTGGAACAATTACAAGGAGTTGACGGTGAGCTCCCCGCAGCGAAAGTCGGTGAGCACGGAGCATGGCTTCTGTCTCGGCCAGCGCGATGCGCGCTGCGAGCCAGATCGGGCGGCCTGTGAGAATCTGGCCGAGGCGGTCGCGTTCCTTTTCGTCGCCTTGGAGTATTGCCCCCGTGGCTTGCAGAGGGCCCGTCATGGTGACGATTTCGGGCGACGCACCGAGTTTCAGAACGCGTTGGGCGGCATTGGCGGAGGCGGCGAAGATCAGGCCGAAATGTTTGAGCGTTGCGCGGGTGATGTCGGGGAGCCAGCGGAAGCGGGCGTCATCAAAAGCAGACTCGTCGGCATCGATTAACATCAGGGGAATGGCCCGCGCGGCGGCTTCGCCGATCAGTGCGGGGCGCAGGAGCCCACCTGTCCAGAGGCAGAGGTGGGGGCGGGTGTGATCCAGAAAACGTCTGATATCTTTCAGATTTTCGGCAGGCAGCGCCTCTATCGTAACCCCTTGAGGCACCTTGTCCGGCGGGCTGGTTTCCGAATACGTCAGGACAATTTCAAGGTCTGGACGTTGGGCTGAAAGGCGGGTGGCGAGGTGGCAGAGGAGGGCGACGCGCTGGGGGCTGGTGGCGTGGCCCCAGACCACTTCGCCTTCGGGCGCCGGGCCGGAAGGTTGCCATACGGCTGCCGGATCGGAACGGCGGGCAATGGCCATGTAGGCCGCCAAACCTAGAGAGCGGGCCACAGATCAACCACCATATCTTGTGGCGGCTTGAGCGGCCACGCGTGGTGATGTGTGAAGGCTGGCCATGGCAAACTCCCGTTCCATTGGCCCAAAGTAACGGGGTTTCCGCACCTGCACAATCGGGGCGAAACCCCGTTTCCGAAGCGTCTGGATTGCGTATGGATTGCGTATGGCAAGCGTCATGACGTTGGGCAAATCAGATCGCCGACGCAAAAGTTCGTTTTACTCGAAGTCCTCAGGAGTTGTGAGATCGAGTTCTAAGTCCGTCAACTGGTTCGAAATTGAATTACTATCGGCGCGCCAGATTGTTCCATCTTCCATGCGCACGATCGAAACATACGCAACCCCTATCCCATAGCCACGGAACAAATATGCAGAGAGAGCACGATTTTCCCAGATTGGGGTCGCTTTGCTACCTACCGCGACACCAGACATGTCATATCCAATAAATGGGCGCCCCATCGAACGTTTGAAAGAGTCGAAAGTTCTGAACCCTACGCCATATGCTACAACAGAGGCGCCTGACGGGTTCTCTAAAGTCAGGCGATGAACAATCGTTCCGTCACCTATTCCTCTGTCAGGACTCTTGTAGCTAACAGTGTACCCCACGATTTTGAGGGGCGATTCCTCCTGATTCAGCACCAAGGCTTCCGTTGCCAACAGAGGCGACGCGAAGACTGCAAACATAGCTGCGAAAATGAGTTTTTTAAACACAGTTATCCCCTTTACCAACACTCTTTCAGGTTGTGATTGCCTGAGGCGACTGTCAATGATCGAATATTTACTGAAGGAGAAATTGCTCCCTACCTGCGCCGCTTCACATTCCCGCCGCGCTGGCCGGGGCGGCCTGCGGTGGAGCGGCCTTTGACTTTCTGGGCTTCTTCGACGGCATCGTCCACGGCGGATTGGCGGGCCAAGGGATCGTCGGAGATGGCCAGTTCGACAGCTTCGAGGCGTTTGACCTCGTCGCGGAGGCGGGCGGCTTCTTCGAATTCGAGGTTCTCGGCGGCTTTGCGCATCTGGGCGCGCAGCGCGTCGAGGTGGGCGGCGAGATTCTGGCCAACCATCGGCTTGTCCACCTTGGCGGTGACGCGGGCCTGATCGGTATCGCCTTGCCAGAGACCTGCGAGCACGTCTTCGACGTTTTTCTTCACGGTGGTCGGCGTGATGCCATGGGTCTCGTTATAGGCCATCTGCTTTTCACGGCGGCGGTTGGTTTCGGCGATGGCGCGTTCCATCGATCCGGTGATGCGATCGGCATACATGATGACGCGGCCTTCGGCGTTGCGCGCGGCGCGGCCGATGGTCTGGATGAGGGAGGTTTCCGAACGCAGGAAGCCTTCTTTATCCGCGTCGAGGATGGCCACCAGACCGCATTCCGGAATGTCGAGACCTTCGCGCAGCAGGTTGATGCCGACGAGCACGTCGAAAGCGCCAAGCCGCAGGTCACGCAGGATTTCGATGCGCTCGATGGTGTCGATATCGGAGTGCATGTAGCGGATGCGGATGCCCTGCTCGTGGAAATATTCGGTGAGGTCTTCGGCCATGCGTTTGGTGAGCGTGGTGACGAGCACGCGCAGGCCTTGGGCGGCGACTTTGCGGATTTCGTCGAGAAGATCATCGACCTGCATCGAAACGGGGCGGATTTCGACGACCGGATCGAGAAGGCCCGTGGGGCGGATCACTTGTTCGGTGAATACGCCGCCTGCCTGTTCCATTTCCCATGACGCAGGCGTGGCCGAGACGAACACGGATTGCGGGCGCATCGCGTCCCATTCCTCGAATTTGAGGGGGCGGTTATCGGTGCAGGAAGGCAAGCGGAAGCCATGCTCGGCCAGAGTGAATTTGCGCCGGAAGTCGCCCCGATACATGCCGCCGATTTGCGGCACGGAGACGTGGGATTCATCGGCGAAGACGATGGCATTGTCGGGGATGAATTCGAAGAGCGTGGGCGGCGGTTCACCGGGGGCGCGGCCTGTGAGGTAACGCGAGTAGTTCTCGATGCCGTTGCAGACGCCGGTGGCTTCGAGCATTTCGAGATCGAAATTGGTGCGCTGCTCAAGGCGTTGGGCTTCGAGGAGTTTGCCCTCGTCGGTGAGTTGCTTGAGGCGCTGCGCGAGTTCCAGCCGGATGCCTTTGGTTGCCTGCTGCATGGTGGGGCGCGGCGTGACGTAGTGCGAGTTGGCGTAGATACGGATCTTGTCGAAACTGTCGGTTTTCTGGCCCGTGAGGGGGTCGAATTCGGTGATGGTTTCGAGGTCGTTGCCGAAGAAGGAGAAGCGCCAAGCGCGATCTTCCAAGTGGGCGGGCCAGAGTTCGATGACATCGCCGCGCACGCGGAAGGAGCCACGCTGGAAGGCGGCGTCGTTGCGGCGGTAGGCTTGGGCGACAAGCTCGGACATGACTTGGCGGGGGTCATACATCTGGCCGACGATGAGGTCCTGCGTCATGGCGGAATAGGTTTCGACCGAGCCGATACCGTAGATGCAGGAGACAGAAGCCACGATGATCACATCGTCGCGTTCCAGAAGCGCGCGGGTGGCCGAGTGGCGCATCCGGTCGATCTGTTCGTTAATCTGGCTCTCTTTCTCGATGTAGGTGTCGGTGCGGGCGACGTAGGCCTCGGGCTGGTAGTAGTCGTAATAGGATACGAAATACTCGACCGCATTATCGGGGAAGAAGCCTTTGAACTCGCCGTAAAGCTGGGCGGCGAGGGTTTTGTTGGGGGCGAGGATGATGGCGGGGCGTTGGGTTTCCTCGATCACCTTGGCCATGGTGAAGGTTTTCCCGGTGCCCGTGGCCCCCAGAAGCACCTGATTCCTTTCGCCGTTCAAAACGCC
>RFUP01000370.1 GCA_009922885.1 Paracoccaceae bacterium | reverse complement strand
TTAGCACCTGTAATTGCTACTGGAGAACTGTGGAAGTTTTCCAAGTTTGCTGGTTGTACATAACGTGCATCTGACCATGTTGTATCAACACTTACACTGTCTGCTGCTACTGTAATACCAGTACCTGCGCCAACGTTGAATGTACGGTTAGCACCCAGTGTACCACCACCAGTTAGACCAGCACCTGCTGTAAATGTTGTAGCATCGTCTGCTTTTGCATCTAGTGCTGCCTGTAGACCATCAACGTTACCAATGATGTGGTTGTGTGAATCATCTGCAACTGTTACTGTTAGAGTAGCATCACCCATATTAGTAAATGTTGCTGAGCCACTTACATCACCACTTAGTGTTAGAGTCATATCATGTGACGCTAGTAGACGTGTGTCGATGTCTGCTTGTAGTGCTGTATCTGCTGCTGAACGTGCTGCTGCTTCAGCGTTGATATTGTTTTGTAGTGTAGTATCTGCACTTGCACGTGTTGTAATTTCAGTACCCAGTGCGGTGTCGTTTGTTGTATCAACACTGTTGATAAATGTAACGATTTCTGCAAATGTATCTTTGTCGGCATCTGCCGCTAGAAGGATTGCATCAATACGACCTTTTTCTGTATCAATGTTTGCTTGTAGTGTAGTATCTGCCGCTGAACGTGCTGATGCTTCTGTTGCTACAATACCATCTGCATATGACTTAGCATCTGCTTCCGCTGTATCTGCATAACTTTGGTATGCAGTTGTGATTGCTGTTTCACGAGCATCTGTATACGCTTTCGCATCTACTTCTGCTTGGTCTGCATATGCATCTGATGCTGCTTTTGAAGTAGCGATAGCTGATGTGTATGCAGTTGTGATTGCTGTTTCACGACCATCTGTATATGCATTTGCTGATGTGATTGCATCTGCTTCTGCTTGGTCTGCATATGTTTGTGCTGATGCTAGTGTTGTTGCGTCTGCTGATGCAAAATCACTACGGATTGATGTATCTGCTGCGGCACGTGTTGTTGCTTCTGCTGTTACAACGCCGTCTGCGTATGCTTTTGCATCTACTTCTGCTTGATCTGCATAACTTTGGTATGCAGTTGTGATAGCTGTTTCACGTGCGTCTGTATATGCTTTTGCATCTACTTCTGCTTGATCTGCATAACTTTGGTATGCAGTTGTGATTGCTGTTTCACGACCATCTGTATATGCATTTGCTGATGTGATTGCATCTGCTTCTGCACTATCTGCATATGTCTGGTATGCAGTTGTGATAGCTGTTTCACGACCATCTGTATATGCATTTGCTGATGTGATTGCATCTGCTTCTGCACTATCTGCGTATGACTGTGCTGATGATAGTGAAGTTGCGATACGATCAGTCAGTGTATTACCTACTGTACCGTCTACTGTTGCATCACCAATCTTTGCGGTTAGATCATTTGCTAGTGCTGTATCTGCTGCTGCACGAGTTGTAATTTCAGTACCTAGTGCGGTATCATTCTCTGTATCAACACTGTTGATAAATGTAACGATTTCTGCAAATGTATCTTTGTCGGCATCTGCCGCTAGAAGGATTGCATCAATACGTCCTTTTTCTGTATCGATGTTTGCTTGTAGGGTAGCATCTGCTGCCGCACGTGTTGATGCTTCACTGTTGATGTTATCTTGTAATGTGGCATCCTCGGCTGCACGTGTTGTTGCTTCGTCGTTAATTGCAGTTTGTAGTGTACTATCTCCACTAATGCGATCAGAAACTTCTGTTGCAAGTTCAGCTGATATTGCTATATCTGCATTTTCACGAGCTGTTGCTTCTGCATCAATGTTTGACTGTAGTGTTGTGTCTGCACTTGAACGAGCTGTTGTTTCATCAGCAAGGTCTGAGACTACTGTAGATAGGTTTGTATTGATTGTAGTTACTTCGTTTGACAGATCGTCAATGTTTGACTGTAGAGTTGTGTCTGCACTTGAACGAGCTGTTGCTTCTGCTGCTACTGCACTTGCAATATCACCCGCAACTGCTGTTTGTGCTCGTGCATCTGTGAAGAATAGCTTTGTACCTTCAGCAATCATTGTTGTGTTTGCGGTTACGTTAACCCACTTATTTGAACCTAGGTCATAACGTAGGAATTGACCGTTTGCTACTGATGTGATGTTAACATCTGCTAGTTCATTGATTTCGTCTTGTGCTTCTACCGCTGTTGCAATAGCCGCTGTATATGCACTCGTAATAGCTGTTTCACGGCCATCTGTATATGCATTTGCTGCCGCTAGTGCTGCGTCTGCCTTTGTAGTTGCATCTGATGCCGCTGTTGAAATTGCTGCTGTGATAGCCGCTGCATTATCAGCAATGCCACTTGCGTTTGCAAGTATATCAGTCTGTGCTGTTGCCATATCAGCTTGTAGTGCGTCAATCTCTAGTTCGTTTGTTGTAACACGTGCGTTTGTTGTACTTAGATCTGCACCCTGACCAAATGCTAGACTGTCTGAGTATGCTTTTGCCGCTGCTAGTGTTGCTGAGTCTTGTGAGTCAACGTATGTTGTAGCTGCTTTTAGTGCTAGAGCATTTGTTATTGTTGCACTGAAGTTAGCATCATCACCTAGAGCTGCCGCTAGTTCGTTTAGTGTGTTTAGTGCATCTGGAGCACCGTTTAGAATGTTACCAATTTGTACGTCAACGTAGTCTTTTGTTGCTACGCCTTGTGCTGTTGTTGGGTTAGCAACGTTGATGATTTGGTTAGCGTCCATATCAATCT
>RFUP01000369.1 GCA_009922885.1 Paracoccaceae bacterium | reverse complement strand
GCACCGCAACAAGGTCCATCCCCTTGGGAAGCCCTTCGTCCTTGTGCCAGACCATCGTGACGTCGGCGCCTGCATTGCGCAGAGCAACAGCCATATCACGGTCACAGTTGGACCCCGGAAAAACGATGACGGCAGCTTTCATGACAGGGACTCCGCAGCAAGGATCAAAGGTTTGCCCGCGACATACTCTGTGGCCGCCCAAGGCTCAAGTCCTTTGGCTTGCCGAGCGGCGCGGATCGGACGAAAACCGGCGATATTTCGACGCTTCGCCCAAAGAAAAACCGCACCAAAGCATCCTTTGGCGCGGTTTCGTCTCTTATCCCGAAAAGATCAGAGAATTTCGATGGAGTAGCTCTCGATCACGGTATTGGCGAGAAGCTTCTCGCACATTTCCTTGATGGTGGATTCCGAGGTGCCGTCCGCAAGATCGAGCTCGATGACTTTGCCCTGACGGACGCCTTCGACCCCGCCGAAGCCCTACGGGCTTTGGAACCCGCTATCACCCATAGCATCCAGAAGGCGGTGCTCTTCCCCGAAAACCGCTCATTGAAAGACCCTTACCGCTATGTTCTGCGGATCATTGAGCGGTTCGAAGCTCTTGGCGGCAAGGTGCTTCGTGACACGGTTAGGGGAATCGAGCGCAGCGCGCGGGTGAGCGGGGTACGTTTGGAACAGGCGGGGGTTCTGGAGTGTGACGAGCTTGTCTTGGCGGCGGGTGCATTCACCGGACGGCTGGCGGCTGAGATCGGCGAACCGATCCCTCTGGAAACCGAACGTGGCTATCACACCCAGATCATGGAGCCGGGCGTAAGCGTTTCGCATTCGATCATTTGGCCTGCCCGCGCCTTTATGGTTACCCCGACGGCGGGAGGGTTGCGGATTGGCGGCACGGTGGAAATGGCGGGGCTCGATGCGCCCCCGAACTGGAACCGCGCGAAGATCACAGTGAAACGCGCGAAAGAGGCCCTGCCTGATCTGCAGGTGGTGAGTGCGACCGAGTGGATGGGCCATCGCCCGGCCTTCCCGGATACGGTGCCGGTGATGTCGGCCTCGCGCACGCCGGGTGTGTTCTATGCGACGGGCCATGGCCATCTGGGCTTGACCTATGCCGCGACCACCGCCTTGCTGATGGGGCAATTGATGAGTGGCGAGACCCCTGACCTCGATCTTGCGCCCTATTCCGTGACCCGTTTTTAAGGAGCTTCACATGACAGAGAAAACCTGCCTGATCGTCGGTGGTGGACGTGGCATGGGGGCCGCGACTGCGCGAGAGATGCATAAGCGCGGCTACAAGCTGGCTCTGATGTCACCGTCCGAAAGCTGCGAAACGCTTGCAGCCGAGCTTGGCGGCGTTGCGCGCCGGGGCGTTGCGGAAAGCGCCGAGGATATCGAGGCGATCGTTGCGCTGGCTATGGAAAGCTATGGCCGGATTGACTCGGTTCTGATCCATGTGGGTGGCCCGCCGAAAGGGGATCTACTCGATATCTCGGAAGAGGATTGGGACCGCGCCCATGCGATGGTTCTGAAACCAGTGATCCGGATGGCAAAACTGGTGACGCCGATCATGGAAGCGCAAGGCGCGGGTTCGATTGTGTGCATCACCACATTCTCGGCACTTGAGCCGAGCCTCTCATTCCCGACCTCTTCGGTTTACCGCGTTGGCGTTTCGTCATTCGCCAAGCTCTTTTCGGATCGCTACGGCCCTGCGAATATCCGCATGAACTGCCTGCTTCCGGGTTTCACTGACAGCCTCAACCTTCCCGCAAAATACGGAGAGATGGCCGCTTTGAAGCGTTTGGCCCGTGCCGAAGAGCAGGCAAAGGCGGCGGCCTTCCTTCTTACTGACGATTCCAGCTACATCACCGGCCAGAGCCTTCGGGTGGATGGCGGCGTAACCCGCAGCCTGTGAGGCCCCATGCAAAATATGCTTTTCATCAATGGAGCCTTCGTTCCGGCAAAGTCTGAAGCCATGTTCGATGTGGTTGATCCCGCGAACAGACAAGTCTTTCATCAGGTTGCACGCGGTGGCGCGGAAGATGTCGATGCGGCAGTCAAGGCTGCTCGAACGGCATTCGATGACGGGCCTTGGCCGCGATTTTCCGGGGCGGAGCGTGGCTCAATTCTGCGGAAGATGGGCGATCTGATTGCGGAACGCCGCGAAACCCTTGCGCGATTGGAAGTCAGGGATAACGGCAAGCCCCTGCCTGAAGCGCTTTGGGATATCGACGATACGGCGGGATGCTTCCACTTCTACGCCGATCTCGCGGAGACCCTCACAGGTGCCGGCGAAGCGGTTGCTTTGCCAATGGAGACTTTCAGCGCGGAAGTGGTGAAAGAGCCAGTGGGCGTAGCGGGTGCAATCATTCCCTGGAACTTCCCGATGCTGATGGCCGCATGGAAAGTCGCACCCGCGCTGGCGGCTGGCTGCACCATGGTTCTGAAACCATCGGAGCTAACCCCCCTCACGGCGCTAGAGCTGGGCGTGATTGCGCAAGATGCGGGGCTTCCCGCTGGCGTTCTCAACATCGTCACGGGTTTTGGCCCTGAAGCGGGTCAGCCGCTGACGGAACATCCGGGCGTCGACAAACTCGCGTTTACCGGATCGGTGCCGACAGGCAGCAAGATCATGCAAACGGCGGCCAAGGACATCAAGACCGTCAGTCTGGAACTGGGGGGCAAATCGCCATTGGTGATCTTTGCCGATACGCCCATCGAAGAAGCCGTGGAATGGATCCTCTTTGGCATCTTCTGGAACCAGG
>RFUP01000368.1 GCA_009922885.1 Paracoccaceae bacterium | reverse complement strand
GCGGGCGGCGATGGTTTGGGCGAGATCGTCGAGCGTCATGCGTCCATCCTCATGGGAATGCCGTTGGCGGCCATATGGGCTTTGGCTTCGGCAATGGTAAACTCGCCGAAGTGGAAGATCGAGGCGGCGAGCACAGCAGAGGCCCCGCCTTTGGTGACGCCTTCGACGAGGTGGTCGAGCGTGCCGACACCGCCCGAGGCGATCACGGGGATATCCACCGCATCGGAAATCGCGCGGGTGAGGGGCAGGTTATAACCGCCCTTGGTGCCGTCACGGTCCATCGAGGTGAGAAGGATCTCGCCCGCGCCCTTGGCGGCAACGAGGCGGGCGAATTCCACGGCGTCAATCCCGGTGGGTTTGCGGCCGCCGTGGGTGAAAAGCTCCCACTTGCCGGGGGCCACGGTTTTGGCATCGATCGCCACGACAATACATTGCGAGCCAAAACGATCGGCGGCTTCGGCCACAACATCGGGGTTGGCGACAGCCGCCGAGTTGAAGCTCACCTTGTCGGCACCTGCGAGGAGAAGCTTGCGCACATCATCGGCCGTGCGCACGCCACCGCCCACGGTGAGCGGCACGAAGCACTGCTCGGCGGTGCGAGTGACGACATCGAGCATAACGCCGCGGTTTTCGTGAGTGGCGTGAATGTCGAGGAAGCAGATCTCATCCGCCCCTGCCGCATCATAGGCGCGGGCCGCATCCACGGGATCGCCCGCATCTCGGAGATTGACGAAGTTCACGCCCTTGACCACGCGGCCATCGGCCACGTCAAGGCAGGGGATCAGGCGGGTTTTCAGCATGGCGTCCTCTGAGCGGGTTGCCCCGTCTTTACTGTGCAGGGGGGGACGATGCAATCGACGCCAGATGCCACAAGCGGTAGGCGAGACGCCGCAGCCCGCCCGCAACGCCTTTCGAAGGGGTTAGACCTTGAGCGCCGTCAAAGCCTCGGCAAGATCAATCGCGCCGTCATAAAGCGCGCGGCCCGAGATCGCGCCGTTGAGAGACGCGCCGCAATCGCGCAGCGCAATGAGATCAGCCAGCGACGAAACACCGCCCGAGGCAATCACCGGAATCGAAACGGCCCGCGCCAAAGCGGCAGTTTCCTCGATATTCGGCCCCTGCATTGCCCCGTCACGGTTGATGTCGGTGTAAATGATCGCGGCCACACCCGCATCCTCGAAGGATTTCGCGAGATCGGTCGCGGTCACATTGGTTTCTTCGGCCCAGCCCTTGGTGGCCACCATGCCCTTGCGCGCGTCGATCCCCACGGCGACCTGACCGGGGAAAGCGCGCGCCGCTTCGCGCACAAGCGCGGGGTTTTCCACGGCAACGGTGCCAAGGATCACGCGGGCAAGCCCCTTCGAGAGCCAGCGCTCGATCGTGGCCATATCGCGGATGCCGCCGCCAAGCTGGGCAGGCACCTTGGTGCGCTTCAGGATTTCCTCAACCGGAGCGGCATTCACAGGCTCCCCTGCAAACGCCCCGTTCAGATCGACCAGATGCAACCACTCGCACCCTGCCGCGACGAATTCCATGGCTTGCGCCGCCGGATCCTCGTTGAAAACGGTGGCCTTTTCCATCTCGCCCTTAAAAAGGCGGACGGCATGACCGTCTTTCAAATCGATAGCAGGATAGAGGATCATGACGGCACTCCTTTGGATGGCTCCCCTTATCGCCGCCAAGCTACATTTGCAAATGACCCTTCGTCAGGCTTGATTGAACGGGGGCACCTTTGGCAGGGTGAGATCAGTGCTCAGGGAGGATCGGGCCATGAAACTTGGAATTCTATCGGTTGTTTTTGCAGTGGTGGCTTCCGTGGCTGCGGCGGACCCTGTCGAGGGTGTCTGGAAAACCGAAGTCGATGACGGCAAATACGCCCATATCCAAATGGCCCCCTGCGGCGATGCGATCTGCGGCACCATTCTGAAATCGTTCGACGCCAACGGCGAATACAAATCGCCCAACCAAGGCAAGCTTCTGGTGCGGAAAATGAAGCCCAAAGGGAGCGGCAAATACGAGGGCGAGGTCTGGCGCCCGTCGAATGACAAGATCTATTTCGGCAAGATCGACCTGAACGGCGACTCGCTCAAACTCGCAGGCTGTGTGGCGGGCGGGCTGATCTGCTCAAAGCAAACCTGGCAGCGGATCAACTGATCGGCAGATCGGCGATGTCCAGCCGAGACGGCGGTCAGGAATCTGGTCGCCGTTTCTATTTTATGGTATATCTTTCGGCGCTAGTGACCTTTTAACGGGTGTTGCGCCATGCGTGTTTTCTGTCTTTTCGTGTTGATGCTATTGCCGTCGTTTGCGCTGGCAGACCCGGTTGTGGGCATCTGGAAAACCGAACTGGACAAAAAGAACCTGATCAGCCATATTGCTATCTCCACCTGCGGGGCAAAGATTTGCGGTAAGGTTCTAAAGGCCTTCGATCGCTCCGGAAAAGAAGTGGCGACACCGAACGTCGGAAAGCCGCTCTTCTGGGATATGCAGCCTACGGGTGGCGGGAAATACAGCGATGGAACAGTCTATGTCGCAACGCTCAACATGAAAGCGCGAGGCTCCATGGAGTTGAACGGCAACGCGCTCCGCGTGACAGGTTGCAAAGGCCCCGCCTGCTACGGCCAGACCTGGACCCGCCTGAATTAATTGCGCGGCTGCGCCGCCCACTCTCTGTCGGCGTCGGCAGTGCCGCCGCCTCCGGTGCCTCCGGCGGGGATATTTCCAAAAAAGAAATCAGTATCAGCTTTTCATATTGGCGAAAATATCCTGGGGGTGAGGC
>RFUP01000367.1 GCA_009922885.1 Paracoccaceae bacterium | reverse complement strand
CGGAACGCCCTACCTCTGGGGTGGAAACAGCCGTGACGGCATCGATTGTTCGGGCCTTGCGCAGGCGGCCTGCCTCGCCTGTGGCCTGCCTTGCCCGGCAGATAGCGATCAACAAGCCGCCACCGCTGGCGTGGCTGCCAAGCCGGGGGCACCGCGCCAGAAAGGGGATCTCCTGTTCTGGAAGGGGCACGTTGCGCTCGTGGTCGATGCCACGCGCATCCTGCACGCCAATGGCCATCACATGGCCGTCGCCTTCGAGGATATGGCCGAAGCGGAAGCCCGCATTATCGCCCAAGGCGAAGGCCCGGTCATCGCGCATCGCCGCCTCATGCCCAGTTAACCGCGCGTTGCGCTGAGGCGCTCTGCTGCCTATACCGTTGCCAAATTCGAAGGGATGCACCGGATATGGCCACTCACCCGAAAATTCTAGCCGACAAAGCCATGGCGCAAATTCGGGCAGGCCAGTTTAACGCGGCCTTCAAAACCGCCAAAGACGCGGCGAAGGAGCACCCTAAGGAAAGCTTCTTCTTCAATCTGGCAGGGCTTGCGCTGGTGCAAGGCAATCAGCCGCGCGAAGGCGTGGATTGGTTCCGCAAGGCGCTTCGTGTACATCCCGGCAACATCGACGCTCAGAACAATCTCGCCCAGACCCTCGCCTCGCTTGGCGAAACACAAATGGCGCTCGATCTGATCGACAAGCTCCTCCAGAAGCGAACGGACCGCGACGCGCTTCTGTATATCCAAGCGATGACCCTCAATGCCGCTGACCGTAACAAGGAAGCAAAAGAGGTGCTGGACGAGCTTCTCGCCGCCTATCCCCGCGATGCCCGTGCCCTGAATTTGCGCGCAACGATCCGCTATTCGCTCGGCGAAGAAAACGAGGCCACGGCAGATTATGAGGCCTCGCTCGCCCTGCGCCCCGGCGCGCCCGATGTGCTGGCGAACTTCGCGTTGCTATTGTCGCGGGCAGGGCGGATGGACGAGGCGCTAGCCACGGCGCAAAAATCCGTAAAACTCGCGCCGAATTACGGGCTTGGCCTACATCGCTTGGCTATGATTCAGAACGAGATGGGCGATCAGGAAGGTTCACTGGCCACCTATCTGCGTGCACTGGAACTGGCACCCAACGATGCGGAGTTGCTTCTGGATGCGGCGGCGCTTGCCACGCCCAACACCGCCACGCGGATCGGCGAAATGGTGGATGCGGCCCTGAAGAAGGAAAAGGCGAACACTCTCAACCGCGCCTATCTATTCTTGGCCAAGGCCAAGCTGGCCAAAGCCGAGGGCGATAGCACGGCATCAGACGGGTTTCTTGCAGAGGGCAATGCGCTTCACCACCAGAATTGCCCCTTCGATCGGGAACGGGTGATCCGCGAACAGGCTGACACGCTCGCGCTTTTTGCCAACGGCCTGCCCGAGATGGGGGCTTTCCCGCCTACACACCCGCGCCCGATCTTTGTTCTGGGCCTGCCGCGCTCCGGCACCACGCTGACCGAGCAGGTCATTTCCGCCCATCCCGGGGTCTACGGCGCAGGCGAGCTGCCATGGATGGAACGTGCCGCCCGCCGTGTGCTGGAAGCCGGTGCTCCCCTGACTGCCGAAACCTGCCGTGAAATGCGCGACTATTACCTGTCGAGCCTGCCCGCGATGCCCGAAGGCACCAAAGCATTCGTCGATAAGATGCCCGGTAACTACAAACGCATCGGCTTCATTCTGGCGAGTTTCCCCGATGCAGTGATCCTCTCGCTCCGCCGCGACCCCCGCGATGTGGCGCTGTCGATGTGGCAAACCAGCTTCGGATCACAGGGCATGTATTTCACCTATGACCAGCAGGAAATGGTTCACGAACTGAACGCCTATCGGGAATATATGCTTGAATGGGAACGGCTTTTCCCCGGTCGTATCCACGAAGTCGCGTATGAAACGCTCGTCGGCGATGTCTCTGCCGAAAGCAAGCGCATCGCCGCGCTTTGCGGGCTGGATTGGGTTGAGGCCATGGAGCGTCCGCATGAAAACGCCAATGCGGTGCGCACCGCGAGCGTAACGCAAGTGCGCGCCCCCGTCTCCACCAAGTCGGTCGGTAGATGGCGCAAACACGAGAGTGCGCTGAAAGAGTTCATCGCAGGCCTTGATCCTGATCTTTGGCCCGATCTCTAACGCCAAGCCTTCAAGACAAGAAAAGCGCCTTTCGGGGCGCTTTTTTCTTGGGCCATGCCGCAAGCAACAGAGCAAAAGAAAAGGCAGAGCCGAAGCCCTGCCTCTCTTTGACTGGTATCAAACTTCTAGGATTAGAAGTTGAACTGAACACCGAGGTCTGCACGGTTGGTGCCGTGGGTCGAAGCAACGCCGCCGCGGATCGAAGCACCGCCGCCGAGGTTGTGAACAACGCCGAGGCCGAACGCGGATGCATCTGCCTCCGATTCATCGTTGGCGACATATGCAGCCACAGTGGTAGCCGCGCCAACAGAGAACGAACCCGAGAGGGTGAGGGCCATGTTGCCAGCATTCGAAGCCGCCGCGAGGCCAACGCCAACGCCGCCAACGGTGGTGCCAAGAGTAGCGACCCACTCAGCATTTGCGCCAGCATCCGACGAAGCAACTGCAATGTTCACGCCGTTCATCGAGTAACCAACTGCAATCTCAGTTGCGCCACCTTCTTGGGTGGAGAGGTGCATCGACAGGTCACCAACGGAGTACATCAGTTCGACGCCATTCACGCCTGCGCCGCGCGAGGAGTAGGATTGGCCGGTCCAGTTCGACACAACGTTTGCGTAGCCGAGGCC
>RFUP01000366.1 GCA_009922885.1 Paracoccaceae bacterium | reverse complement strand
TTCGTCTGCCTCGATCGCAATGACCAACCTTAGCGACACGCCTGTCTGGTCGGAAGCTGCGGGCGCAGCCCTTGAGGGCACAGCCTGTGAGGCGGCGGCCATAAAAGCGGCCGTTGCGGCGATGCTCGATGACATCGATCCGACTGAAGACAACCGTGGCCCCGTTGCGTTCAAGCGCCATGTGGCTGGCATCATCCTGACCCGCGCCATCACTCGGGCGTGGGACCGCGCGTAAGGAGAGACGCATGTCCAACAAGATGCATATCAATCTCACCGTGAACGGTGAGGCGCATGAGTTCCTCGCCGAGCCGCGGGAACTCCTGATCTACACGCTGCGGGAACGCCTGAATATCACTGGCCCGCATATCGGCTGCGAAACCTCGCATTGCGGTGCCTGCACTGTGACGCTGAACGGCAAGTCCGTGAAGGCCTGCACGATGTTCATCGCTCAGGCAAATGGGGCGGACGTGACCACCATCGAGGGGATCGGTTCGCCGGATAACCTCCATGTGCTGCAGAAGTCCTTCCGTGAGCACCATGGCCTCCAGTGTGGCTATTGCACGCCGGGAATGATCACGCGGGCCTCGAAGCTTCTCGAAGAGAACCCGAACCCGACCGAAGAAGAAGTGCGCTTCGGAATGGCGGGGAACATGTGCCGCTGCACGGGATACCAGAACATCGTGAAATCCATCCTCGCCGCCGCGAGCGAGATGAACGCCGCGAAGGAGGCTGCAGAATGAAAGACCTGACCGACGACCAGAAGGAACGCTCTGCCAATCTCAAAGGCATGGGCTGCTCCCGTAAGCGGGTGGAAGATGCGCGCTTCACGCAGGGCAAGGGCAACTACGTTGACGACATCAAGCTGCCGGGCATGCTGCATGGTGACTTCGTGCGTTCGCCCTATGCGCATGCGCGGATCAAATCCATCGACGCTTCTAAAGCGATGGCTTTGGACGGGGTGGTTGCGGTGTTGACCGCTGCCGATCTCGCGCCGCTCAGCCTGCATTGGATGCCCACACTCGCGGGTGACAAGCAGATGGTGCTCGCGGATGGCAAGGTGCTGTTCCAAGGCCAGGAAGTGGCCTTCGTGGTAGCAAAGAACCGCTTCATCGCGGCCGACGCCGTGGAACTCGTGGAAGTGGATTACGAAGAGCTTCCGGTGATCGTGGACCCGTTCGAAGCGCTGCAATCCGATGTGGTTTTGCGCGAAGACATCGCCGACAAGAAGGAAGGCGCGCACGGGCCTCGTAAACACCACAACCATATCTTCACATGGGAAGTGGGGCAGGAAGCCGAGACCAATGACGTGATCTCCAACGCCGATGTGGTGGCGACCGAGACGGTTTACTATCACCGCACCCATCCGTGTCCGCTGGAAACCTGCGGTTCCGTGGCCTCGATGGACAAGGTGAACGGCAAGCTGACGGTTTGGGGCACGTTCCAGGCGCCGCACGTGGTGCGGACGGTGGCGTCGCTTCTGTCGGGGATCGAAGAACACAATATCCGTGTGATTTCGCCCGATATCGGTGGCGGTTTCGGCAATAAGGTCGGGGTTTATCCGGGCTATGTCTGCTCCATCGTGGCGTCGATTGTCACCGGGGTTCCGGTGAAGTGGATCGAAGATCGCATGGAAAACCTGATGTCGACGTCTTTTGCGCGCGACTACTGGATGACGGGCAAGATCGCCGCGACCAAGGAAGGCAAAATCACGGGCCTGCATTGCCACGTGACCGCCGACCACGGCGCTTTCGATGCTTGTGCGGACCCGACCAAGTTCCCGGCTGGTTTCATGAATATCTGCACCGGCTCCTATGACATCCCGACTGCCTATCTGGCCGTGGACGGTGTTTACACCAACAAGGCGCCGGGTGGTGTGGCCTATCGTTGCTCGTTCCGCGTGACCGAAGCCGTGTATTTCATCGAGCGTATGATCGAGGTTCTGGCGATCGAGTTGAATATGGATGCAGCAGAGCTGCGCCGGATCAACTTCATCAAGAAGGAACAGTTCCCCTACCAGTCGGCGCTTGGTTGGGAATACGACTCGGGTGACTATCACACGGCTTGGGACAAAGCGCTGAAGGCGGTGGATTACGACGGGCTTCGCAAGGAACAGGCCGATCGGATCGAGGCGTTCAAGCGTGGGGAAACCCGTTCGCTGATGGGGATCGGTCTTAGCTTCTTCACGGAGATCGTGGGCGCAGGCCCGGGGTTCGGCCATCGCGCGCCTCGGCACGATTTCTCAGGGGCAGGGCCACGCGACGACCTTCGCGCAGATCCTTGCTTCGGAAATCGGCCTGCCTGCGGATAGCATCACCATCGAGGAAGGCGACACCGATACCGCGCCTTACGGGCTTGGCACCTACGGGTCGCGCTCTACTCCGGTGGCGGGTGCCGCTACGGCAATGGCTGGGCGCAAAATCCGCGCCAAGGCGCAGATGATCGCGGCTTACCTTCTTGAAGTGCACGACAATGATGTGGAGTGGGATATCGACCGCTTCGTCGTCAAAGGGGCGCCCGAGCGCTTCAAGACGATGAAGGAAATCGCCTATGCCGCTTACAATCAGGCGATCCCCGGTGTGGAACCCGGCTTGGAGGCGGTCAGCTACTACGATCCGCCGAACATGACCTATCCCTTCGGTGCCTATGTTTGTGTGATGGATATCGACGTTGATACCGGTGTGCAGACCATCCGCAAGTTCTATGCGCTCGATGACTGCGGCACGCGGATCAACCCGATGATCATCGAAGGCCAAGTGCATGGTGGCCTGACCGAAGCGCTCGCCGTGGCG
>RFUP01000365.1 GCA_009922885.1 Paracoccaceae bacterium | reverse complement strand
GAGGCCTTTGTTTTGGCCGAGAGCCTGACGCGGTTTCCGCAGGCCTGTATGCGGGCGGATTTCCTTTCGGGGCGGATGGAGGCCACGGATTTGGGGGCTGCGCTGAGGCGCGAATGTGCTTCGGCGGCGGCGTTTCTGGCGGAAGGAAAGGCAGGCGCGGCGCGATTTGCCGGAGGGGCCGGGCGGAGCGGCGCGTTCGAGTGAGGGGGCGTTCCGCGCTTTCCCGCCTCAGCTTGCTTGCCAGCGGAGGCCTTGGGCGATAAGAGCCAGACGTCTTTAGCGAAGGAGGCGCCTCATGGGCTTCAAGATGGGTATTGTCGGCTTGCCGAACGTGGGCAAATCGACCCTTTTCAATGCGCTCACCCGCACGGCGGCGGCGCAGGCGTCCAACTTCCCGTTCTGCACCATCGAGCCCAACGTGGGCGAGGTTTCGGTGCCGGATGCGCGTTTGGACAAACTGGCGGAAATCGCTGGATCGAAGCAGATCATCCCGACGCGGATGACCTTCGTGGATATCGCGGGCCTCGTGAAGGGGGCGTCGAAGGGCGAAGGCCTTGGCAACCAGTTTCTCGCCAATATCCGCGAGGTGGATGCGATTGCCCATGTGCTGCGCTGCTTCGAGGATGACGATATTACCCACGTCGAGGGCCGTGTGGACCCCGTGGCGGATGCCGATACGATCGACACCGAGTTGATGGTGGCCGATATCGAGAGCTGCGAAAAGCGGCTGGCGAACCTCCAGCGCAAGCTGAAGGGTGGCGACAAGGAAGCGGCCGATCAGGAGCGCCTCTTGAAGGCGGCACTGGCAGCGCTTTCCGACGGCCAGCCCGCGCGGACGGTGAAGGTGGCGGCGGAAGACCTGAAGCAGTGGCGGATGCTGCAACTTCTGACGACGAAGCCCGTGCTTTACGTGTGCAACGTTTCGGAAGATGACGCGGCCAAGGGCAATGCGCTGACGGCGCGTGTAGCGGAAATGGCGGCGTCACAGGGCAATAGCCATGTGATTATCTCGGCGCGGATCGAGGAAGAGCTGGCGCAGCTTGAGCCGGAAGAAGCGGAAGTGTTCCTTGAGGAAATGGGGCTGGAAGAGCCGGGCCTCGACCGCCTGATCAAGGCGGGCTACGCGCTTCTGGGGCTGCAGACCTATTTCACCGTCGGCCCGAAAGAGGCACGTGCGTGGACGATCAAGGCAGGCACGCTGGCGCCGCAAGCGGCAGGTGTGATCCACGGTGATTTCGAGCGCGGCTTCATCCGTGCGGAAACCGTGGCCTATGCCGATTACGTGGCGCTGGGCGGCGAGAGCAAGGCGCGCGAAGCCGGGAAACTCCGGGCGGAAGGCAAGACCTACCTCGTTCAGGACGGCGATGTGATGCACTTCCTCTTCAACACCTGATGAGGGTGCCCGCTTAGGGTGCTTTCACTTGGTCATAGGGAAACGCCGCTCCGGAAGGGGGCGGCGTTTTGCTTTCTTGGGGCCATTCGCGCCTTTCACTGCAAGGTTTGCCATAGCCCGCCAAAGCTATGATTCATGCAACTCTTGGGGTTAAGTTGGTGCAGTTGTAAAATCAAAGAGGCTGGTCGATGGTGCGTTGCGGGACGCTCGGAATACTCTTCTCACTGGTGCTGTGCTTCACTTCCTCGATGGGTTGGGCTGAAGATATGCAAGCGCGGCTTGGACGGGCGGTGGAGGCAAAAGAGATTGTGGGCCTTCATAGCGCTGTTGTTGTTCTGGATGGGGAGCGGATTGCCGAAGCCTATTTCCCCGGTGAGGACGAGCGATGGGGGATGCCGATTGGCTCTGTCGACCATGGCCCCGACACGTTGCATGATCTCCGCTCGATCACGAAGTCGGTCGTTGGATTGCTCTACGGGATCGCGCTTTCGGAGGGCGTTGTGCCTGCGGTTGATGCGCGCCTGTTGGACCAATTTCCGGACTATGCGGATTTGCGTGATGGTTCAGCGCGGGAGCGTATCACCGTGGCGGATGCGCTCACGATGCGGATGGGAACCGCATGGGATGAAAACCTGCCCTATACGGACCCGCGCAACAGCGAGATCGCGATGGAACGCGCGGAAGACCGATATCGTTTTGCCTTGAGCCGGCCAATGGTGGCCGAACCGGGCACGACTTGGGCTTACAATGGTGGTGCCGTTGCTTTGATTGCCAAGCTGATTGCCGATGGCACCGGGCAAGACATTGCCGAATTCGCCCGCACCCGATTGTTCGACCCGCTGGGGATCAAGAGGTTCGAGTGGGTTGGCGGCAAAGACGGTGTTGCCTCAGCGGCTTCCGGTTTGAGAATGACGGCGCGCGATCTTGCCAAGATCGGCGTGATGGTCGCGCAAGGCGGCACCTACGAAGGCCGAGAGGTTGTGCCCGCCTCATGGCTAGAAGCATCTTTTCAACGGGCGACCTCGATCCTGCCCGGCTTTGACTACGGGTATCTGTGGTATCTTGCCAAGGGCCCGGGGGGCGATCAAATCCTTATCGCCCAAGGCAATGGCGGGCAGCGGCTTACGGTGCAACCGCGCGTGGGCTTTGTCGTTTCCACATTTGCAGGGAACTACAACGATCCCGCTGCGTGGCAGACGGCTGTTCGGGTCTTGGTGGAATTCGCCGTTCCGGAAGTTGGCAGGCATCGGCAGAAGTAGGCCTGCCCTACCACCCCGAGGGGCGGCGGATGGGGAAATCTCCCATTTCGAAGCGTAGGGTGGCGCCGTTCATGGTGACGGTGATGGGGAGGCCCGTGCCGTCGTAGAGAATGTCGATATTGACGCCTTTCTCGTTGT
>RFUP01000364.1 GCA_009922885.1 Paracoccaceae bacterium | reverse complement strand
GGATTGACGAATTGCTTGGCGCGGAACCCTGCTTGCACGTCTTTCTCCGCCAGATGGAACTGGATCGCGCCGTCGCTCACGAAGGCCACGTCGCCCGCATAGCCCCGGTTCTTTTCCAGAACGGGCAGGTCTTCGGTGCAGGTGCCAAGGCCCAGAACGCGGGTGTAGAACGCGTTCATTCTGTCCACATTTTCGGTGGCCAGATTGACATGGTGCAGTTTGAGTTTCATCGCGTATCTCCCTCTCTCTGGGCGGGAGCCTGACGGGGAAATTCGTTGCGTGCAACGGACAAAAAAACCCCGGCATGAAGCCGGGGTCAGTCCAACAGGGAGGTGCACAAGATGACCCGCTTGTGCGACGGGTTGGCTTACTAAATAGACGTGCCTCAAAGATACCTCTTTGATCCACGTCAAGTCAGGTCAGGAATTCCGTGGTCCGGAAACAAGGCCTGCGATAGTGGCTTTGCAAGCACTATGCCACAAGGCGATAGCCGCCCGATTCCGTCACCAGAAGCCGTGCATTCGAAGGATCGGGTTCGATCTTCTGGCGCAGGCGGTAGATGTGGGTTTCGAGCGTATGCGTGGTGACGCCCGCGTTATAGCCCCAGACCTCGTGCAGAAGAACATCCCGCGCCACAACACCATCGGGAGCGCGGTAGAGGTATTTGAGAATGTTGGTTTCCTTCTCGGTGAGGCGGATTTTCTTTTCATCCTCGGTGAGCAGCAGCTTCATCGCGGGTTTGAACGTATAAGGCCCAAGCTGGAAAACCGCGTCTTCGGACTGTTCATGCGTGCGCAACTGGGCGCGGAGGCGCGCGAGCAGCACAGGAAACTTGAAGGGCTTGGTGATGTAGTCATTGGCACCCGAGTCGAGCCCGAGGATCGTGTCAGCATCCGAATCGTGGCCTGTCAGCATGACGATCGGGCATTTCACACCTTGTTTGCGGAGCAGTTTGCACAGCTCCCGCCCGTCGGTGTCAGGCAGGCCCACATCGAGGATCACCAGATCATAGATGCTTTCCTTGGCGCGTTTCATCGCCTCCGAACCGGAACCGGCTTCGAAAACGTCGAAGTCTTCGGTCATCACAAGCTGTTCGCTCAGAGCTTCGCGCAGGTCTTCGTCATCGTCGACGAGGAGAATTTTCTTCAGTTGCGGCATCGGGGCCTCCTTTTGGTTCCGGTGCATTGCTTTCCCGACACTTGGGGCTTGCACGCGAGCGTGACAAGTTTTGCTGCAATCCCTCACAGGGACGTGTAAAGCCCGTGGGCAATGTTACAATTTCTGTGCTCCGTGTTACATCCGGAGCAAAGGATGAAACCCGGATGAGCTTCGCGCCGACAATGACAGAGCTTCTGGCCCGCGCCCGCGCCGATTTGCGCATGGGCGTGCCTGTGGTTTTGTCGGACGGAGCGGAAGGGGTTGCGCTGATCTCGGCGGAAACCGCGAGTGCGGCACGGCTTTCCGAGATGCGCGGCATGGGCGCGGTTCTGGCCATCACGGCGCGGCGGGCGGAAACGTTGAAGGCGCGTGCTTATGACGGCGATGTGGCGCGCATTCTTCTGCCCGAAGATGCAGACGGGCGCTGGTTGCGGTCTTTGGCCGATCCGGCGGATGATTTGCGGGTGCCGATGAAAGGCCCGTTGCGGAGTATGCGCGACGGGTCGGCGCATTTGCACCGGATGGCGATCATGCTGGCCAAAGCCGCGCATTTGTTGCCAGCGGCCCTTGTTGCGCCTTTGGCCGACCCGAAGGGATTTGCTGCGGCGCATGGGCTGACCTGTTTGGAGGCGGGGCTTGCGGGGCCGCTTTTGGCCGCATCGGCGAAGCACCTCTCGGTTGTTGCGGCCCGTTTGCCTGTGGAGGCCGCTGGCGCGGGGCGTTTGCACATATTCCGCCCCGATGACGGTGGCGAGGAGCATTATGCCTTCGAAGTGGGAGCGCCTTCGCGCGAGAGGCCCGTTCTGGCGCGTCTCCATTCTGCCTGCTTTACCGGTGATGTACTGGGTTCCTTGAAATGCGACTGCGGCCCCCAATTGCGCGCGGCGTTGCGGCAGATGGGCGAAGAGGGGGCGGGCGTTCTGCTCTACCTCAATCAGGAGGGGCGCGGCATCGGTTTGGCCAACAAGATGCGGGCCTATTCCTTGCAGGATCAGGGCTTCGATACGGTTGAGGCCAATCACCGTTTGGGCTTCGAGGATGACGAACGCGACTTCACGTTGGGGGCGCAAATTCTCGGCAAGATGGGTTTCTCGGCCGTGCGGCTGATGACGAACAACCCGAGAAAAATCGAGATGATGGAAAAGGCGGGCGTTACTGTGGCGGAACGGGTGCCGCTGAAGGTGGGCGAAGGCGATCTCAACCGTGCCTACCTTGCCACCAAGGCCGCGAAATCGGGCCATCTGCTATGACGCCGCAGGATCTGGTGGTGACGCCGACGGGCGTGCGTTTTCTGGGGCGGGTGTTTCCGAATACGGTCGGGCGGGGCGGCATCACGAATGACAAGCGTGAAGGCGATGGGGCCACGCCGCGCGGTGTGCATCGCTTGGTGGGCATGCTCTATCGGCCGGATCGCATCGCCCAGCCTGCGGATTGGGCGCTGCCCATCGGACCGTCGGACCTCTGGTCGGATGATCCGGCGCATGAGGATTACAACCAGTTGGTCCGCGCGCCTTATCCCTACAGCCACGAAAAGCTGCGCCGTGCCGATCCGATGTATGATCTGGTGATCCTGACCGACTGGAACTGGCCCTATGCCGAAAAAGGCAAGGGTTCGGCGATTTTCATTCACCA
>RFUP01000363.1 GCA_009922885.1 Paracoccaceae bacterium | reverse complement strand
CCGCCGGAGCCGCAGAGCCCGCCAGTTTCAGGAAATCCCGCCGACCGACGGCGTCCTTACTGCCTTGATCGTCTTTCGAGCGCATATGTGCCTCCTCTCCCGTTATTTGGTGGGTGATCCATCACCCGGTTTCCGGAACGGATCGCTCCGTTCAATTCAGTGTTCAAAGGCCCCCTAAGCGGAAAGCCTCGCGTTCGATGTCGATGAAGATCCGCCCCAATGTGCCGACGGGCAGGTAGAAAACGGATCCGCGCGCCTGTTCCAGATCGCTGAAGAAATGCCCGGCCCAAGGCGCGATGTGCCGGTTGAAGAACTCTTTCTGTTTCTCGATCGATGCAGGCGCACCAAAGCGGCCATCGATCAGGCCCGCCATCATCTCCATGAGCGAGGCGACGTTGTCTTCCGGCTCATAAACGTTCGGCGCACGGGCGATCTGGAGATCTGCCATATCCTTGCGCAGGAGCGCCAAGGGCTTCTCGTTCAGGAAGCCGGTAAGGTAATAGCTGGCGAACGGCAGAAGTTCGCCGCGCCCGATGCCGATGAAGAGGTCGGTGAACTCGCGCTCCACAGCCGACGATGTCGTGGCGCGAGCGACTTTAGACATCGTATCCACAGCCGTGCCGAAGGGTGTGTTATCGCCAACAAGTTTACCAATAGCCCGCAGGCGCTCTTGGGTCGGCGGGTCCGACAGAAGGGCTGCCAGAAGATCGTAGACCTCAGCGCGGAGGCGGTCTTCTTCAGCAATACGCAGGTCTTGGGCCGCTTCGCTCATCACTTCCTCAATTCTCGAACGCGAACCGCATGTGGCGACGGGGCGCCGGTGCGGGGTCTTCGGGTTCGTCCTCGTGCACCGCTGCCAGAACGACAGGGGTTTCGATGTCTTCGAAAAGATCTTTTTCAATCTCGGGAGCATCCATCAGGACTGGCTCCGGAACAGGCGCGACTTTTTCCTCGGCCAGCGCCAGAACGTGCTTCAAGAGGCCCTTGCCCACCTGATAGGTAGTTTTCATGTCCGGTATGACCGTTGCGGCATCGGAATAATCCTCACCGTGATCCACCAGACCGTCGAGATTAGCCAAGACAGGGTTCGACACCCAGAGCTTGCGAAGTGCACGACGGCGCAGGCGCTCGGGGACGGCTTTCTGCATGAAGGCAGAGAAATCATCGCCCATCTGCATCAGGTCGGGATCCTTGAGGCCCAGTTCTTCGAGGATCACCTCGTCGGGCTTCTCTTCCATTGCTTTCGCAACGTCGATCTCCTTGCGTTGTGCTTCCGCCTCAACGATTGCCGCTTCTTCCGCTTTCACAGCGGCGCGGCGGCGGGACCAGAAGTTGCTCTCAGCTTGAGTCATTGTGTCTCTCCCTGACGGAGGGAAGACGGAGAGCGGAAAACATCTGCTGCCTGACGGATCCGCGAGTCGCCGCGCCCGTCCTCCACCAGATCGACGCGCTTCTTGTCACGCTTGCGCTTGATGAACGGCTCTTCCTTGTGGTGCTCGGCCACGAAATCCCGCAGCCATGCAATCATCGTGAGCGGCATCGGCACCTGTTCGATCAGGCCCTCGCCACTGTCCATGTAATCCTGCCCTTCGTAGGGAGACGCCGTGACATGCGTCACCTCCCAAGGCATATCGTTGGCACCTTCCGCAGTTTCGCGCAGCACCACGACCACACCCGGGGTCTTCGCCGCCAGTGCGACGTGATAGGCTTCGGTATCAGTCGACCAGATATCGAGGTCGAGGGTCGCGGCGTGATATTCTACAGCGTCGCCTTCACGACGCAGCTCGCGCCAGTTCGCGGGTCCGGCACCGGGAAGCACAGCCACGACTTTCCATGCCCATTTCGCCCACCGGGTTACCCCTGGCGTGCGGCGGACAACAATTCCGACCGGCATTGAAGCGCGGACGAGCGTCATGGCTGGATATCCCTCCCTAGGGCGTTTGCCTCGTTGTTCATCGACCATGAGAGGAAGTCTTTGATCGCTGCAAAGCAAAAATGGGCGAATCACCCAAGTTTCATTGCGGCAACGCAGCATGTGGACATTTTGTCCAGCAACCTCTCGGGGTCGATTTTGGCGCGGGACACATTGTCCAACTCCGCATTTTCGACTGTTTTAGTCAGAATATATTCCTGCTGTTTCGAGCGCGAATCACCCTGAATCAGGTGGGAGGGGCCTTTACGGAGAGCAAAGTTTCGTGCCTAGCTGGCATCCGCTCATGGGGAGACGAGGCGCACCAAGCGCCCATGGCAGGGGGAATGAAGATGTCCAAGCGTTTGATTTTGTGTAATTGTTTGGGAAGCCAATCGATTGACGCAACAGCGCTTTCGGCAGCGAGTGGATTTTCTTGCTCCCGCGTTCATAGCTCTCTCTGCACTGCGGAAATCTCCACGGCTGCCGAAGAAATCGAACGCGGCGACGCTGTGATTTGCTGCGCGCAAGAGTCACAGCGGTTCAGCGAAGTCGCAGACGAGTTAGGCGTTGACACCCCACTTTTTCTCGATCTTCGCGACCGCGCCGGATGGACGGAAACGGGCAATCCTACCCCGAAAATGGCGGCTTTGGCGGCTGAATTGCGCCTCGAAAAACCCTCTGTGAAAGCGGTAGACGTGGCGTCTGAAGGCCGCTGCCTCATCCTTGGCCCCTCAGCCATTACGCTGCCCGCCGCAGAGAAGCTTTCGGGTGCTTTGGCAGTCACTGTGCTCCTTGAGGACAGTGAGGAACTGCCCCTGTCTCGCAACTTCGAAGTCGTGCGCGGGCGGCTTGCCAGTGCCTCAGGAACGCTTGGAAATT
>RFUP01000362.1 GCA_009922885.1 Paracoccaceae bacterium | reverse complement strand
GCGAAGAGGTAGCAGGCGAGGCCAACGGCCATGCTGATGGCGAAAAGCGCGAAGACCGCCTGATAGGGCACATGGGCCGCCACATCGGGGCCGTCATAGGTGCGGTAGACGCGGCTGGTGATCACTTGGAAGAGGCCAACGCCGCCGATGCCGAAGAGGTTCATCAGGGTTACGCCACGGCCCGCGAGATGCGGCGGCACGAAGGCGCGGGCATGGGCCATGATGACGGGGAAGGACATGCCGAAGAAGCCGATCACCACGATCAGGAGCACCGAAGGCCAGTAGCCCGAGAGCGGGAAGAGTGCGAGGGCGGCGATGCCGAGGGTGCCCAGAAGGTTGCCGCCGAAGATCACCCATTTGCGGGTGCCGAGCCAGCGGTCGAGCGGGCCATAGACGAAGGTGCCGACGATCATCGCAAGGCCCATGTAGAGCGTGGCTTGGCCGACAACGGCGTTGGTCGCGCCGTAGACATCGGAGAGGTAGGGGCCAACCCAGAGGCCGCGCAGACCGCCTGCGGCGAGGTAGTTCACCAGAAGCATCGGGAAGACGGGCCAGAGCGCGCGCATCTTGAGAAGGTCGAGCACCGAGCCTTTCTGCGTGTGCTCCACCTTCGCGGGGTCTTTCACGAAGAGGTAAACGCCCACGGCGAGGAGGGCTGTGACAGCGGAAAGCGCCCAGAGCGTTTCACGCCAGCCGAAGAGTTCAATGGCTTTGGCGAGCGGCACGGTGCCTGCGATATTGCCCAAGGAGCCGACGCCGATCATCACCGAACCCAAAGTGGCAAACATCGCGGCGGGATAGACGCGCGAGAAGATGAAGAAGGACGCCATGAGCACGGGCGAGCAGCCGATGCCGATCAGCACCATCGCAGCCGAAATGTGCCACGGCGCAGTGGCCATCGCGAAGAGTGCCGCGCCGCCTGCGCCCCCCAGAAGGAACAGCGTGGCGGCGGTGCGGCGCGGGCCTGCGCGGTCGAGCGCTTCGCCCACGGGAAGCTGCATCAGCGCGAAGGTGAGGAACCAGAGGCCGGAGGCAAAGGCCAGATCATCGGCAGCGGCACCGATATCGGTTTTCAGCACTTCCGCGAGAACTGCCAGAAAGGCGCGGAAGAATTGGCTCAGCACATAGGTGCCGCAGAGGATAACGAGTCCGAAGATCATGGTGTGCACTCCCTTGGGCGCGATCCGTGCCTTATGCCGCAAAAATGTGCAAGTTCTGAACGCCGCTTTGACGCAGGCCAAAAGGCTATGGGAGGGCCTTGGCGATCACTTGCCTTGCCGGAGCCGCCCGACGACGCCTGCGGGGAAGAAATAGACCGAGAGCACGAAAAGGAGGCCGAGCCAGAGGAGCCAGCGGTCGGGGTCCAGAAGGTTCGGCAGGAGCGGCACGCCTTCTGTGGCGGCGGAGGCCCAGCCCATGACTTCCTGAAGGTAGTTCTGGGCGATGACAAAAAGCGTGGCCCCGATCACAGCGCCCCAGATCGTGCCCATGCCGCCGATGACGACCATGAGGAGGATGTCGATCATCAATTCCATGGAGAGCACGGTTTCCGGCCCGACATAGCGGAGCCAGAGCGCATAGAGCGCGCCTGCAAGCGCCGCGATGGCGGCAGAAAGGCAGGTGGCGGCGGTGCGGTAGCGCACCACGGGATAACCGATGGCCTCGGCGCGGAAATCGTTCTCGCGTACCGCGAGAAGCGTGCGGCCGAAGGGGGAGTTCACGATCCGCAGCATGAGAAGGAAGAGCACGAGCGAGGTGCCGAAGACGAGGTAATAAGCCAAGAGTTTGCCGTTCAGCTTTACGCCCCAAAGCTCGCCGCCGAATTTGAAGGCGGGGGTAAGTTCACGCGGGATCTGGATGTTGAGCCCGTCTTCGCCGCCGGTGAGGCCGGAAAGCTGCGAGACGAGAACGCCCACGGCGGAGGCCACGGCGAGGGTGATCATCGCGAAGAAAATCGCGCGGACGCGGAGCGAGAAGAGGCCGATCACCAGTGCGATGGCGGCGGCGGTGCCTGCGCCTGCAAGCGTGCCGACCAGAACGGCATCCCACCCCCGCCCCATGGCTTGCAGCGTGAGGGCGACGCCGTAAGCGCCGATGCCGAAGAACATCGTATGGGCGAAGCTGACGATGCCCGCGTAGCCCAAGAGGAGGTCGTAGGAGGCGACGAGCACGATGAAGATCGAGATGCGCGCGGCGGTATCGACCGAGCGCACGCCGGGGAAGAGGAAAGGCGCGAGCGCAAGGCCCAGAAAGATCACGACCAGAACGGCGGTGAGGATGCGGGAGCGGGGCAGGTCGCCCGAGAGAAGCGTGCCGATCATTTCGCTTTTACCACCGGGATCATGCCCATCGGGCGCCACATCAGGATCGCCACCATCAGGCCGATGTTGGAGATGAGCGCGGCTTTCGGTTCGAGGAAGGCCACGTAGTTTTGCAAAAGGCCGACGAGGAGCGCGCCGATGAAACAGCCTTCCACCGAGCCAAGCCCGCCGATGATGACCACGATGAAGATCAGGATCATGATCTGCTGGCCCATATGGGCAGTAATCACCTCTTGATAGAGGCCCCACATCACGCCGCCGAGGCCTGCAAGCGCCGATCCCGCGACGAAAACGCCGATGAAGACCATGCGGAGGCGATAGCCCAGCGCTTCGACCATCTCGCCGTTTTCCACGCCTGCGCGCACGATGAGGCCGATCTTGGTGCGGCGCAGCACAAGACGCATGGCAAGGAAGAGCACCGCGCCCACGCCCACGGCCAGAAGGCGGTATTTCTCCATCGCGGCACCTGC
>RFUP01000361.1 GCA_009922885.1 Paracoccaceae bacterium | reverse complement strand
GTGCTTGGTGCCATGCGCTCGCCCGCCGCCTCTGGCCCTTGTGCCGCTCACTCACTGGCCCCGGCACTCGTGAAACACTTCGTCTTCTCGCAGAAGAACTCCCCGGCCTCACGATGCATGCCGTCCCCTCGGGAAGCGCCGCCTTCGACTGGACCGTGCCCGACGAATGGACCATCCGCGCCGCCTATATCGAAGACGAGGCGGGCAACCGCGTCGTCGATTTCGCTTGGAACAATCTGCACGTGATTGGCTATGCCGAGCCTGTCGATACATGGCTTTCCTTGGAAGACCTCCAGCCCTTCCTCTATTCGCTCCCCGAACAACCCGACGCGATCCCCTACGTCACCTCCTACTACAAACGCCGTTGGGGTTTCTGCCTCTCGCAACACCAGCGCGACGCCCTCAAGCCCGGCAAGTATCACGTTGTCATCGATGCCGATCTCGCGCCCGGTGAGTTGAACTATTCCGAATTGGTCCTCCCCGGCACGTCCAAGAAGGAGATTTTCATCTCCACTTACGTTTGCCACCCCTCGATGGCGAATAACGAGCTGTCCGGGCCCGTGGTCACCGCTGCCATCGCCAAATGGCTCGCCGCCCTTCCCGAGCGCCATTACACTTACCGCATCGCCTTCATCCCCGAGACCATCGGCGCGCTCGTCTATCTCAGCCGCAACCTGCCGCATCTGAAAGCCCATGTGCACGCGGGCTTCAACGTCTCCTGCATCGGCGATGATCGTGCCTATTCCTACCTGCCTTCCCGTAACGGCGGAACCGTGTCGGACCGCGTGGCCAAACATGTGCTTAGCCACATGGCACCCGATTACAAAACCTACACATGGCTCCAGCGCGGCAGCGACGAACGCCAGTACTGCGCCCCCGGTGTCGATCTACCGATGACCACGATCATGCGCTCGAAATTCGGTGAATACCCCGAATACCATACATCGCTCGAAGATCTCGAAACCGTCGTCACCCCCTCCGGCCTCGGCGGCGGTTTCGCGGCACTCCAGCGCGCGATCACGGTTCTGGAAGAGGATTTCATCCCCCGCGTCACCACTCTGGGCGAGCCGCAACTCGGCAAGCGCGGGCTTTACCCGAACGTCTCGGTGAAAGGCTCCGCCGATGGCGTGCGCGTGATGATGAACATGATCTCCTATTGCGACGGCACCCGCAGCCTTCTCGAAATCGCCGACGTGATCGGCCGCCCCTTCTGGGAACTCTCCGGCCTCATGGGGCCGCTTCTGAAGGAAGGCCTGATCGTCAAGGAAAGCGTGAAACTCGCCGGATCTTTCGGGCGGGTTAACGGCGAAGCGTCATGACGCTTGCCATACGCTTGCCATACGCAATCCATACGCTTTGGAAACGGGATTTCGGCCTGCCGTTAACCACTCGAAACGGGCCGGAAAATGGTTAACAGAACCGCTCGATGCCCGACCATTGCGCGGCCGAATACCGATCCCCATGCGCCCAACCAATCGGCAGAATCGTTTCGATCCGCGCCATGTCCTCGGGCGTCAACGCCAAGGTGCAGCCCCGCACCAACTCCTTGAAATGGCTCACGGATCTCGTGCCGGGGATCGGCAGGATATGCTCGCCCCGATGCAGAAGCCACGCCATCGCCAAACCCGCTGCGGGCACTTCCATCTCCGCCGCCAAGCGCCGGAACCCATCTGAGATCGCGCGGTTGGCGCGGTAGGCCTCAGGTTGGAACCGCGGATTTTGTCCCAGAAATGAAAGGGTTGCGGCTACGGCTTGGGGCACCGGATGGTCCGTCAGCATCGAGCGCCCCACAGGCGAAAACGCCACGAGGCTCACATGCAATTCCGCACAGGCCTGCACCAAACCGAGTTCCGGCGAGCGGGTCGCGAGCGAGTATTCAGACTGCACCGCCGCCAGATTTGGCCCACCCACAACAGCTTGGCGGAGGCTCGAAGGGGCGATTTCCGAAAACCCGTAAGACCGAATTTTCCCCTTCTTTACAAAGCCTTCCAGCGTCTCGACCACATCCTCGATGGGCCGCGCCTCTTCGCGCCGATGCACATAGTAAAGTTCGACGCTTTCAATCCCCATCCGCTGCAATGAGGCATCCAGCGCGCTTTCCAGATACTCCGGCGAATTGTCGAACCGCCGCCCCCGCGCGTCGTTAACGATTCCGCCTTTTGTGCAGATTACAAACTCCTCGCGGGCACCCGGATTGTCCCGCAAGAACTGCCCGATCGCGTTTTCCGACCGCCCCATGCCGTAAATATCTGAGGTATCAATGAAATTCACCCCAGCATCGAGCGCCGCCGCCAGAATGGCGAAGCTGTTTTCCTCGGTCGTCGGCCCGTAGAACTCCGCGAATGACATCGCGCCGATCCCCATCGGCGATACTTCAATGCCCGTCCGGCCCAACATCCGCTGCTTCACCGCTTCGCCTCCACTGCCTCCACCGCTGCCGCAACAGCCGCTTCAATGCTCAAATCCGAGGTATCCAGCATGACCGCATCTTCCGCAGGCCGCAACGGCGCATCGGCGCGGCCCATATCGCGGGCGTCTCGCTCTTTCACTTCGGCCAGAACATCCTCGAAGGCCTGTGAAATCCCCTTCCCGGAAAGTTCCTTCCAGCGCCGCTCCGCCCGCACTTCCGCACTGGCGGTTACGTAAATCTTAACTTCTGCTTCGGGGCAGATCACCGTGCCGATGTCCCGCCCATCCAGAACCGCACCGCCCTCACGCCGCGCGAACTCCTTCTGGAACGCCACCAAAGCCGCCCGAACCTCCGGAATTGCCGCCACACGGCTCGCCGCCTGCGCCACCTCGGGCG
>RFUP01000037.1 GCA_009922885.1 Paracoccaceae bacterium | reverse complement strand
TTGATGATATCCTTGAACTCTTCGGATTTCGCCTGAAGCGCCGCGTGAAGCTTCCGCAAGCCCGGCAGAAGCACATCCCGTGCCATCATGCCGATGGCCACATGCATCGCGGTTGGAAAGGTGTCGTTCGAGGATTGGCCCATGTTCACATGGTCATTCGGGTGCACCGGCGTTTTCGACCCCATCACCCCGCCCAGCATCTCGATCGCACGGTTCGAGATCACCTCGTTTGCGTTCATATTCGACTGCGTGCCCGACCCCGTTTGCCAGACCACCAGCGGGAAGTTGTCGTCGAACTTGCCGTCGATCACTTCCTGTGCTGCGGCCTGAATGGCCTCCGAAAGCGCGGGTTCCAGATCGCCGAAGCCTTCGTTCACCTTGGCCGCCGCCTTTTTGATCACCCCCAGCGCACGGACAATAGCAACGGGCTGGCGCTCCCAGCCAATCGGGAAATTCATGATCGAGCGTTGGGTTTGAGCTCCCCAGTATTTCTCGGCGGGCACATCGAGCGGGCCAAAGCTATCGGTTTCGGTACGAATCGCGGACATGATCAAACTCCTGACAGAATGCTCTCAAACATAAGCCCTGGCTCATGCGCTGAAAGGCCATGCCGCGCGAATTTCAGGAATTAGTGCTTGCGGAAGCGGTCAAGCTGCACGACTTGCCCGTCACCTTTGCCGGAAGGCGAAGCGGGCGGCGGATCGTCATCCTCGTCGTCTTCGATTTCCAGCTCATCCTCGTCTTCCGCGTCATGCGTCTCGAACCTGAGGCCGAATTCGACCGAAGGATCAACGAAAGTCTTGATCGCGTCATAGGGGATATAGAGCGGCTCTGGTTTCTCGCCGAAATTCAGCGTGACGAAAAAGCCCTCGTCCGTCACCTTCAGCCCGTCATACCAATGCTGCATGACTACGGTCATTTCTTCCGGATAGCGGGTTTTCAGCCAATCGGCCATCTGCACCTGCGGGTGGCGGGTGTCATAGGTGATAAAAAAGTGATGCGCGCCCGGCAGGCCGTTGGATTCGACATCGCGCAATACGTCCTGAATAAGCGCGCGCATCGCGCGGTGCATCAGTTTGCCGTAGTCGATCGAACGCGCCATACAACACTCCTTTTCCCGCCAGCATAGGGGATTCTTTTCGAAACAAAAGAGAGGCTGGCACGATTCAACTGCGTCACAGAATGCCCCTGACTATGCCTCCCAATACGGCCAAGACCGCCAGAGTTTCAAGAAGCCCTCGCTTCCACCAAAGAAGCAATGCAGCGGCTATGAGGGTTAGGGCCAAGCTGATTGGATCGAGGCTCGACAGATCGGGCAGGGGGCCGATCCTGCTCGCGGTCACACGGGAGAACAGCACATGCAGCGCAAACCACAAAGACAGGTTCAGGATCACCCCCACAACAGCCGCGATGATCGCGCTCAACGCTCCTTGGAGCCGCGGGCGCGCCGCGATCCAGCCGAGGTAGGGGGCGCCTGCGAAAATCCACAGAAAGCAGGGCACGAACGTGGCCCAAAGGCTCACCAGTGCGGCCGAAATTGCCAATCCCCAGCCACCCGCGCCCCAACCCGCCAGAAAGGCCACGAATTCAGTGACGAGGATCAAGGGGCCGGGGGTGGTTTCGGCCAGCCCCAAGGCGTCGATCATCTGGGCCGTCGTAAGCCATCCCTGCGTCTCCACTGCCCATTGCGCCATCCACGCCAGCACCGCGTATGCGCCCCCAAACGTGACCACAGCGAGTTGCGAGAAGAAAAGCGCGATATCCCAAAGGAAATCCGCCCCCAGCGCGGGCAGCGCCAGCAGTGGTAGCCACCAGATTAGCCCCCAGACCATGGCGGTCCGCAAGGTGCCGCCCAAGGGCGGAAGCCTTGTTCCAACCTCATCCGAAGAAGGTTGCGCGCGGACATACCCCCAAAGCCCCGCCGCGAGCACAATCGCCGGAAACGGCAAGCCCAGCGCATAGATGCCAATGAAGGAAAGCGCGGCCAGCGCGTAGCTTTCCCGCTTCTTCAAGGCCCGCTTCGACACCTTCAAGAGCGCCTCGATTACGATCACCACAACCGCCGCCTGAACGCCCAGAAACGCGTTCCGCACCCAAGGCAGATCGCCAAACGCCACATAGGCCGAGGCCAGCGCGAGGATCAGGAACGCCCCCGGCAACACAAACAACAGCCCCGCCAAAAGCCCGCCCGCAACGCCCCGCAAGCGCCATCCGGCATAGGTTGCCAACTGCATCGCTTCAGGGCCGGGCAGTACCATGCAGAAGGACAGCCCCGAGAGGTAGTCCTTCTCGGTGAGCCATTTCTTTTCGTCCACCAACACGCGATGCATCAAGGCAATCTGCGCCGCAGGCCCGCCAAAGCTCAAAAGCCCGATGCGGCCGAATGTCTGGAAAAGGTCTCGCCAATTCGCGTTCATTGCGCTCTCCCCTGAGGCCAGTCATGGCCTTCTTCATAGCCATCCCGAGCCCAGCGGTAGAGTGCATCATACAGGGTCATACCCGCTTCCAACTGCGCCAAATCATCTTTGAACATTCGCGACAATCCCACAGAAACAGCAAGCAAGCCCGCTGCTTGCGGCGAAAGATCGTGGCGATCGGTGTCCGCCGCGCGCACCACATCGGCCACGCGTTTCAAAGCCGGGAAATCGAGAGAGTATGCCGTTAGAAGCGCGTCGAAAGTGCATTGATCGGCGGCATGGGTGTAGTCCGCGCCTTCGATATCGAAAGACACCGCAGAAAAGCGCTCCGCGACGGCCAGAACCTGACTGGGGGCAACGAAAAGAAAACGAGCGTCGGGCGCGATGAAGCGCCGGATCAGCCAAGGGCAAGCGATCCTGTCGATCTTCGGCCGATGCCGTGTAACCCAGAGGTTGGACTTCGCCACCAGAGCATCGGGCACCACTGGCAAGCCTTCGTTTCGCCATGCAACATGCCCTCCCTCAAGCCCTTCAGCGGCTATGCCTCGGCTCCGCAGGAGCGCTGCGGCTCCTTCCGACAGTTTCAGCCCCTTGTGGCAAACCACAACAACACGGCGCTCGGTCGAGCCGAAAGAAGCGGCGGATCGGTAATCCAGGGCTTGTGCGGTGGGGATCGAAAACGGGTCGGCATCCCTGTCTTCAGCCAGTCTGACGTCGAGGATAATCGGCGCATCGGGCGTTCCGATCAGGCGCAGAAGGGCTGTGGGAGTAATCTGGCAAAAGCTCGGCATAATGCATCCTTGTCATTTTCAAAGATGCGACGCTTGGGCCTAGGCCTCACGGGGCGCGGTCGCAGGCCCCATAAGATGAGGAATACAAACCTCTTCAACACTGTCAAGGGAAGTGGAGGTTTCTGTTGCCAGGTACCTCCGAACCCCGCCTTACGCGGCTAAGCGCAAGGACTTAAGTTTCGATCTTCGCACCGCATTAAGCGGCGAGAGCGACCGGAGCACGGTTGTCGTTTGCAACTGTACGTTTTGCACCGATAACGGTGGTGGCTCACCGGGACAAAGCTACATCTTTACGCGTTCGTCGATCCTGTTTCGGCCCCATCTGCCTCCAAACGAGAGGGTGTTGGTGGAGCCGCCGGGTACCGCCCCCGGGTCCGATCCGTTTATTCCATGCGCGTTTATGCCCATAGTCACCTTGCGATGACGCCCCAGATATAGGGGCAGGGCGGAGCAATGAAAAGAGGGGGTCTTGCAAGAGCGGCGCTCGCCTCCAATCATGGGCAGAAAGAGGGAGGGCTACTCTATGATCACTCGTGACACCGTCAGACATCTTGCGCGCTATAATCGCTGGCAAAACACCCAGATGCTTGCGGCTATGGAAAAGCTGCCCCACGAGGCCCTCATAGCGGATCGCGGTGCGTTCTTCGGATCGATCCTCGGCACCGCCAATCACTTGCTTTGGGGCGATGGCATCTGGATGCACCGTTTCGCAGGCACACCGAAGCCTGCAGGTGGCATCAAGGATAGCCCCAATCTCCATCCCACGCTGGCCACATGGTCCGCTGAACGCTTCCGGCTGGATGGCCGGATCACGGACTGGGCCAATATCATAAGTTCCGTTGCGTTAGCTGGTGACATGACATTCTTTTCGTCGGTTCTGAACCGTGAAACGACGAAACCAATCGCTCCGATGGTTTTGCATATGTTCAATCATCAAACGCATCACCGCGGACAAATCCACGCCATGCTGACCGCAGCTGGGGTTGAGGCACCGGTGTCTGACCTCTTTTTCATGCCCGAGGAGTAAGCATGGCCGTCATTTCCCCATCCCGCCGCGTGCGGCGCACCCCGTTTACGCCCGGCGTCGAGGCAGCGGGTGTGAAAGGCTACACCGTTTATAACCGAATGCTCCTGCCCACCTTCTTCGAAGGCGTGGTTGAGGACTATCGCCACCTCAAATCTCACGTGCAGGTCTGGGACGTGGCCTGCGAGCGTCAGGTTGAAGTGCGCGGCCCGGATGCGGCCCGCCTGATGCAAATGCTCACCCCGCGCGACCTGACCCGCATGGACGTGGGCCAGTGCTATTACGTGCCGATGGTCGATGAAACAGGCGGGATGCTGAACGATCCGGTCGCGGTGAAACTCGCCGAAGATCACTACTGGATTTCCATCGCAGACAGCGATCTTCTTTTGTGGGTCAAAGCCGTGGCGCTTGGCTATCGCCTTGATGTGCTCGTCGATGAACCCGATGTCTCGCCGCTGGCCGTGCAAGGCCCGAAAGCCGATGAGTTGATGGCACGCGTCTTCGGGGAAGCCGTGCGCTCCATCCGCTTCTTCCGCTTCGCCATGCTGCCCTTCGAGGGCCGTTATCTGGCCGTGGCCCGTTCGGGCTACTCAAAGCAAGGCGGCTTCGAGATCTACGTCAACGGCTCCGATATTGGCATGCCCTTGTGGGACGCGCTGTTTAAAGCGGGTGAAGATCTGAACGTCCGCGCAGGTTGCCCCAACCTGATTGAGCGGATCGAGGGTGGTCTTCTGTCTTACGGCAACGACATGACACGCGACAACACCCCCCACGAGGCGGGCTTGGGCAAGTTCTGCAACACCACCTCCGCCATCGGCTGCATCGGCCGCGACGCGCTTTTGCGTGTGGCGAAGGAAGGCCCGGTCCAGCAGATCCGCGCGATTTCCATCGATGGTGAAATCCCCGCTTGCGACCGCCCATGGCCTTTGATGGCCGGCGGCAAGAAAGTGGGCCAAGTCACCTCGGCGGCGCGCTCGCCCGATTTCAATACCAACGTAGCCATCGGCATGGTCCGCATGACGCATTGGGACGCGGGCACCAAACTGGAAGTCGAAACCCCCGCAGGCATGCGCCCCGCAATGGTGCAAGACAAGTTCTGGATCTGAGCCAAAAAACAGCAAGCGCCGTGCAAGACTTTGTTTTGCATAGCGCTTGCACCAACCTGAAAGCTGGCGCACGATGAGCACACTCACGAAACGCCACCGATCAGGAACCCCATGTCGAAGTTAGACCTGTCTTTCGTCCGCGCCCAATTTCCCGCTTTCGCGCAAGAGGCTCTGGCCGGTCAGGCCTTTTTCGAAAATGCAGGCGGTTCTTACACCTGCAAACCCGTGATCGAGCGGCTCTTCCGCTTCTACACCGAACGCAAAGTTCAGCCCTACGCCCCCTATGAAGCCTCGCGCTTGGGCGGCGAAGAGATGGACGAAGCCCGTTCTCGTCTGGCGGCGCTGATGGGTGTGGAAACCGACGAGCTTTCTTTCGGCCCGTCTACCACGCAAAATACCTATGTTCTGGCGCAAGCGTTCCGCAAACTGATGAAGCCCGGCGAGGCGATCATCGTCACCAATCAAGATCACGAAGCCAACACCGGCCCGTGGCGGCGCTTGGCCGAAGAGGGGATCGAGGTGCGCGAATGGCGGATCGATCCGCAAACCGGGCACCTGAACCCCGAAGACCTTGAAACCCTCCTCGACGAGAACGTCCGCCTCGTTTGCTTCCCGCATTGCTCGAATGTGGTGGGCGAGATCAATCCCGTCACCGAGATCACCGCGCTCGCGCACGCCGCTGGCGCTTTCGTCTGCGTGGATGGCGTGAGCTACGCGCCCCATGGCCTGCCGAATGTGGGTCTCATGGGCCCCGACATCTACCTTTTCTCCGCCTATAAAACCTATGGGCCGCATCAAGGCATCATGGTGATCCGCCGCACCTTGGGCGAGTTGCTCCCGAACCAGGGCCATTACTTCAACGCAGGCTCGCTCTACAAACGTTTCACCCCCGCAGGCCCCGATCACGCGCAGGTGGCCGCCTCGGCGGGCATGGCCGATTATTTCGACGCGCTCGCCGCCCATCACGGCATTACAGGCGCGGCCTCTCAGCGCATGGAAGGCGTGCACGACCTGATGCGCGCCCATGAAACCGAACTCTTGCAGCCTCTCCTGGATTACCTCGGCACCCGCAACGATCTGCGCATGCTCGGCCCGCGTGATGCCGCAATCAAAGCACCAACCGTGGCGCTCGATCTGGGCCGCGATCCCGAAGCCGTCGCCGTGGCGTTGGCGGCCAAGGGCATCAACGCCGGTGCGGGCGATTTCTACGCCGTGCGCGCGCTCGAAGGGCAGGGGGTTAATGCCAATCGCGGTGTCTTGCGGCTTTCTTTCGTGCATTACACCTCGAAAGCGGAAGTGGACGCACTGATCCAAGCCCTTGATAGCATTTTATGATCCGATCTCCCTCGTGCTGCGTAAGCATCTAAAACGAGGGAATAATGTCTGGCCCCACACTCCTCTGGCTTCGCCGTGATCTGCGTCTGTCCGACCATCCGGCCCTCACCGCTGCCATTGCGCGCGGCGGACCGGTCATTCCGGTTTTCATCCGCGATGGCCTAGTTGACGAACAGGCAGCCGCGCCGAAGTTCCGGCTTGGCCTGGGCTTGGAGGTGCTCGAAAAATCGCTCCAAGACCACGGCAGCCGCCTGATTTTCCGCTCCGGCGAGGCCCAAACTGCGCTCGACGCGCTCATTGCAAAAACGGGCGCCACGGCGGTCTACTGGACCCGCGGCTATGATGCCCAAAGCGTGGCGCGCGACAGTGCGATCAAGGCCTCCCTGAAAGGCCGTGGGCTGGAGGCTCGCTCCTTCGGTGGCCACCTGATGTTCGAGCCTTGGGATGTGCAAACCAAAACCGGCACGCCCTTCAAGGTTTACACCCCGTTTTGGAACTCGGTGCGCGGGCGGCACGTTGAAGCGCCACTGCCTGCGCCCTCGAAAATTCCTGCACCGGATCACTGGCCCGAAAGCGAAGCGCTTGCCGATTGGGCGCTCGGAGCGGCCATGCGGCGCGGTGCGGCGGTCGTCGGGCGATTTGCCCAAACCGGGGAAGCCGCCGCCCAAACCCGCCTCGCATCCTTCATCGAAAACGGAATCGCGCGTTATGCGGATGCCCGTGATCTGCCCTCTGTCGACGGCACTTCCTGCCTTTCGGAAAACCTCTCGTTGGGCGAAATCAGCCCGCATCAATGCTGGCACGCCGCCATGCGCGCCCGTGAGGAAGGCAAACAAGGCGCTGAAACCTTCCTGAAGGAACTGGTCTGGCGCGAGTTCTCCTATCACCTCATGCACCACACGCCGCATATCCTGTCAGAGAACTGGAAACCCGACTGGGACAAGTTTCCGTGGAACTCCGATCCCGAGCATCCGCATGTGCTGGCATGGAAGCAGGGTCGCACGGGCATTCCTTTCGTCGACGCCGCGATGCGCGAGCTTTACGTTACAGGCCGGATGCACAATCGCGGCCGTATGATCGTCGCGTCCTACCTGACGAAACACCTGCTAACCCATTGGAAAATCGGCCTTCAATGGTTCGACGATTGCCTGATCGATTGGGATCCCGCCGCCAATGCCATGGGTTGGCAATGGGCTGCAGGCTCCGGCCCGGATGCGGCGCCCTATTTCCGCGTTTTCAACCCGGTCACACAGTTGGAAAAGTTCGATCCAAGGGGGCATTATCCCGCCAAATGGCTCGCCGAGGGGCGTCGCGCACCGTCCGAAACGGCGCTCGCCTTTTACGATGCGATCCCGCTCTCTTGGCCACTTTCACCATCCGATCCTCTCCCGAAACCCATCGTTACCTCGGAGGCTGGCCGTTTGCGTGCACTTTCAGCCTATGAAAATCGCGGGTTTTGACTAAAATTTTTGTAAATGCGAGCGGCAAAGCCGCCGAACGTCCTCAGGGGGGCACCATGATTTTAACAACGACGCAGGGTCAGAAGGACCTGCCGCGCTATTTTTCCCAAGTGTTCGATGTCGCGTCGCGCATGCAAACGGGCCAGCTTGATTTCGCATTGCCCGATGGTCGGGTGTTTCGCGCCAAGGGCAAGGAAACGGGTTATGTGGCGGTTCTAGAAATCCATAACCCTGATACCTTCGCTCGCCTGATCCGTGAAGGCGACCTCGGCTTTTGTGAGGCCTATATGGAGGGCTGGTGGTCTACCCCCGACCTGCAAGGCTTCCTCGATCTCGTCCATGCCGACAACGATGAGCTCTATGATGGCTTCCCCGGCATGGGCCTCGTGCGCGCCTATGAGAAGCTGCGTTTCTGGCTACAGCGCAACACTAAGGCGCAAGCGAAAAAGAACATCTCTTACCACTATGACCTCGGCAATGAATTCTACGGTCACTGGCTGGACGAAAGCATGACCTATTCCTCTGCATTGTTCGAGCCCGGACAAAACAGTCTGGAGGCGGCGCAAGAAGCGAAATACGCCTCCATGGTGGATCAGATGGGGGCACAGCCCGGCGACCATATCCTTGAGATCGGCTGCGGCTGGGGCGGCTTTGCAGAATATGCCGCAAAGAAACGCGGCCTGCGGTTGACATGCCTCACCATCTCCGAAGAGCAGTTTAAGTATGCCGTGGAACGTATAGAAAAGGCAGGGCTTTCTGATCTGGTAGCGATCAAGCTGCAAGACTACCGCGATGAAACGGGCCTCTATGACGGTATCGCCTCCATCGAGATGTTCGAAGCCGTTGGTGAGAAATACTGGCCCGTCTATTTCGATGCCCTGCGTGAGCGCCTCAAACCCGGCAAGAGCGCGACTTTGCAGATCATCACCGTGCAAGACCGCCGTTGGGAGGTTTACAAACGCGGCGTCGATTTCATCCAGAAATACATCTTCCCCGGCGGTATGCTGCCCTCCCCGAAGGCGCTTCAGGCCGAAGTGCTGAAGGCTGGGCTTCAAGTCACCCGCTCTATCGAATTCGGCGAAAGCTACTCGCGAACGCTTCGCATGTGGCACGATACGTTCAACGCGAAATGGGACCGGATTTCCGCGCTCGGCTTCGACGAACGCTTCCGCCTGATGTGGAACTTCTATCTCACCTCTTGCGCTGCGACCTTCCACAGCGGAAACTGTGATGTAACGCAAATTACCGTGACAAGGCCCGCTTGATGTATCCTACCGCCGCGAAACTGGTTGCCGCACTCGTTCTGGCGGCAACAGGTTATGTCACGTCCGAGGCCGTGAAGCCGCTTCTCCCCGAAGACACGGTGTTTGGTATGTTCTCCTTGGTGAACGCCGTCTTGGGGCTGCTGTGCGGCTGGATCATCGTTGGTCCGCGTGCAGGGCAGGGCGCGAGCTATTCGCTCGGCGCTGGCCTCTCCGGTGTGGCGGCATTGGCGTTTTGGGGTCTTCTCGTGCAAGCCGCACGGCAAAGCTTCTACCTGTCGCTTGGCCGCCGCTTTGACGGGCCGATGGAAGCCATTCTCGACATGCTGAACCAAGCGCTGGAATGGGGCCTTCTCATGCTCTGGCACCCACCCGCGGCTGGTGCGCTGATCCTCGGTGGGGCAATCGCAGGGCTCTTGTCCGAATTTGCAGCGCGGAACTGGCGCTGAACCATGACCAACCAATTCTTCTACGGCACTCTGCGTGATCCTGCGCTTCTCGCCATCGTGCTCGGGCACGAAAACGCCTCTTTACGCGCGGCAACCCTTTCCGGGCATCGGGTGTGTCATGCCGGTGCCGAACCGTTCCCGCAAATTCTCGCCGAAGCGGGCAGCACTGCCGAAGGCTTCCTTGCAGAAAACCTCTCGTCCTCCGATCTGGAGCGCCTCGCGTTCTACGAAGGCGGCTTCGGCTACGATCTTCGTACCGTCACCGTTGAAACCGCCGAAGGCCCTGCCTCCGCGCAGGTCTGGTTTCCGCAACCGGGGCTTTATCCGCTGGGGCAGCCTTGGTCGCTCGAGCGCTGGCAACAAACCTACGGCCCCGTCGCCCGCGAAGCCGCACAGGAAGCGCTCTCCTATCTCGGCACCCGCACCCCGCAGGAGGTAGCCCGCGCGTGGCACATGCTCGATAGCCGCGCCCAAGCCCGCCTCTTGGCACAATCCGCCCCCGATTGCAGCCTGTCCGGCCTTTCGCGCAGCGATACCGAAGAACTCGCCGCGCGCCGCCCCTATGCGAAATTCTTCGCCCTCGAAGAACGCGCGTTGAAATTCCGCAAGTTCTCTGGCGATTTCTCCGATCCGATTGACCGCGCGGTCTTCGTCGGTGCGGATGCAGCACTGGTTCTGCCCTATGATCCGGTGCGCGATCGCGTTCTATTGATCGAGCAATTCCGCTCAGGGCCCTACGTGCGCGGCGATGCCTTCCCGTGGTGCCTCGAACCCATCGCGGGCATGATCGACGGCGGCGAAACCCCCGAAGACACCGCCCGCCGCGAAGCCCTTGAAGAAGCCCGCCTTTCGGTCTCCGAGCTGCACCTCATCGGGCGCGGATATGCCAGCCCCGGCGATAGCACAGGCTTTTACCACATGTTCCTTGCCGTGGCCGATCTGCCGGACAGCATCGTCGGTATCGGCGGCGTGGAAACCGAATCCGAGAACATCCGCTCGCACCTTATGCAGGCTCACGAATTCATCGCCGCACTCGATGCGGGCCGGATCAACGTCGCTCCGCTGCAATTGATGGGGCATTGGTTTGCCCGCAATCGCGAAAGCCTCCGCGCCCGCGCTTGAGTTCCCCCCCGCGCCGCCCTACACCTGTAGGAACGAATAGCGAAGGAACCCATCATGCTTATTGCCAGCGATCTTGCCGCAGCCATCGGTAACACTCCGCTCATCCGCTTGCGGAAAGCGTCCGAGCTGACCGGATGCGAGATCCTCGGCAAAGCCGAGTTCATGAACCCCGGCCAGTCGGTGAAAGACCGCGCCGCGCTTTACATCATCGAGGATGCCGTGGCGAAAGGGCTTCTGAAGCCGGGGGGCACCATCGTTGAGGGCACGGCGGGCAATACTGGGATCGGGCTTGCGCTCGTGGGGGCCTCTATGGGCTTCAGAACCGTGATCGTGATCCCGGAAACCCAGAGCCAGGAAAAGAAAGACATGCTGCGCCTTGCGGGCGCGGAACTCGTCGAAGTGCCCGCCGCACCCTATAAGAACCCGAATAACTACGTGCGCTATTCCGGTCGTCTGGCCGCGAAACTTGCCGAAACCGAACCGAATGGCGCGATCTGGGCCAACCAGTTTGACAACACCGCCAACCGCCAAGCCCATATCGAAACCACTGGCCCCGAAATCTGGCAGCAGACGAACGGCAAAGTGGATGGCTTCATCTGCGCCGTTGGCTCGGGTGGCACCTTTGCAGGCGTCGGCATGGCGCTCCAGCCCAAGGGTGTGAAGATCGGCCTTGCCGATCCGCTCGGCGCGGCCCTCCACTCCTTCTACACCACGGGCGAGTTGAAATCCGAAGGCGGGTCGATCACCGAAGGCATCGGGCAGGGGCGGATCACCGC
>RFUP01000360.1 GCA_009922885.1 Paracoccaceae bacterium | reverse complement strand
ACAGCAGGGCATCGCCCGCACGTTCCAGAACATCGCGCTGTTCGAAGGCATGAGCGTTCTGGACAACGTGATGACGGGCCGCCTGAACTACATGAAATCGGGGCTGTTCAGCCAGGCGATCTGGAAGGGCAAGGCCGAGAAGGAAGAAGTGGCGAACCGCGAAGTTGTGGAACGCGTGATCGACTTCCTCGAAATCCAGGCGATCCGCAAAACGCCGGTGGCGCGTTTGCCTTATGGCCTCAAGAAGCGCGTGGAACTGGCGCGTGCTTTGGCGGCGGAACCGAAGCTTCTGCTTCTGGACGAACCGATGGCCGGGATGAACGTTGAAGAAAAAGAGGACATGAGCCGCTTTATCCTCGATGTGAACGACGAATTCGGCACGACAATCGCGCTTATCGAGCACGATATGGGCGTGGTGATGGACCTTTCGGACCGCGTGGTCGTGATGGACTACGGCAAGAAGATCGGTGACGGCACGCCGGACGAGGTTCGCAACAATCAAGACGTGATCGACGCATATCTGGGGGTGGCCCATGACTGACCGCTCGTTCCCGACGATCAAGGCAGGGGAGGTTTAAGCCATGTCCGATACGCTGATTTACGCAACCGAGGTGTTCATCAACGGCCTGATGGCGGGCGTGCTTTATGCGCTCGTGGCGCTGGGCTTCGTGCTGATCTACAAGGCCTCCGGCATCTTCAACTACGCCCAAGGTGTGATGGCGCTCTTCGCGGCGCTGACGCTGGTGGGGATCATGGATGGCCAAGTGCCGTTCAGCCACCTCATCAACGCGATCTTCGGCACCGATATCCACCACTTCGGCTGGCACCTGCCCGCCGTTCTGGCGATCATCCTGACGATGGGGGTGATGATCCTTCTGGCATGGGCGGTGAACCATTTCATCATGCGCCACCTTGTGAACCAGGAGCCGATCATCCTCTTCATGGCGACCATTGGCCTTGCCTATTTCATGGAAGGTTTCGGCGACCTTATGTGGGGCGCGGACATCAAGAAACTGGATGTCGGCCTGCCGATGGGCCTGAACACATGGATCGATGACACAACCTATAACGCCTTCGGCTACGGCTTCTTCATCGACAACCTCGACATCGTGGCAACCATCGTGGCGGCGCTTCTCGTGGCGGTTCTGGTGGCCTTCAGCCAATACACCAAGCAGGGCCGTGCGATGCGCGCGGTGGCGGACGATCACCAAGCCGCGCTTTCGGTGGGTGTGTCGCTCAACTTCATCTGGGTGATGGTGTGGTCTGTCGCGGGCTTCGTGGCGTTGGTTGCGGGCATCATGTGGGGTGCGAAATCGGGTGTGCAGTTCTCGCTGTCGCTGATCGCGCTGAAAGCTCTGCCGGTGCTGATGCTGGGCGGCTTCACCTCGATCCCCGGCGCAATCGTTGGCGGGCTGATCATCGGTGTCGGCGAGAAGCTGTTCGAATTCTTCGTGGGCCCGATGCTGGGCGGCGCGACTGAAAACTGGTTTGCTTATGTTCTGGCACTGATCTTCCTCGTGTTCCGGCCGCAGGGCCTGTTCGGCGAGAAGATCATCGAGCGGGTGTAAAAGATGAAAAAGGTGATTGCGGTTCTCAATGTGGTGGCTTGGTCGGGGTTCTGGGCGTTCGGGTATCTCGCGCTCTCGGCTTCGGCGGACGGCACGCAGATGATGACCGCACTTATCCTCGCAGCACTGGGAGGCGCAGCCGGCCTTTGGGCCTGGTTCCGACTGGTGCAGATTTCCGAGGAAAGCGGATTGGCAAAAAAGCCCCGGTTCGCGGTGCCCGAGCAGCACCGGATCGCGGGTGAAGGGGAGACTAACTGATGTTCTACCGTGAAGCAGGTGATTTCAAAACGAGCTACGTGGAGGACAACCAGACCTTCCCCATCAAGTTCGACCGTTGGCGCTATTACGCGGTTCTGGCCTTCGCTTTCGCCGTGGTGCCGTTCTTCATCAACGACTACTGGGTGAACGCGATTTTCCTGCCGTTCCTGATCTACTCGATCGCGGCAATCGGCCTGAACATCCTCGTGGGTTACTGCGGGCAGGTTTCGCTCGGCACAGGCGGCTTCATGGCTGTGGGTGCTTATGCAGTCTACAAGCTGATGACCTCGTTCCCGGAAGTGAACCTGTTCTTCCACGTGCTGCTTGCAGGTGGTGTGACGGCGATTGTGGGCGTTCTGTTCGGTTTGCCTTCGCTCCGGATCAAGGGCTTCTACCTCGCGGTGGCGACGCTTGCGGCGCAGTTCTTCCTTGTGTGGCTCTTCAACAAGGTTCCGTGGTTCTACAACTACTCGGCCTCGGGCCAGATCAACGCGCCGGAACGCACTGTGTTCGGCACGCTGGTGAGCGGACCTTCGGCGGATGCATGGGCGAAATACCTCTTCTGCCTCGTGTTCACCGTGATCGTGGCCGTGATCGCCCGTAACCTGACCCGTGGCACGCAGGGCCGGAAGTGGATGGCGATCCGTGACATGGACATCGCGGCGGAAATCATCGGGGTGGACCCGCTGAAAGCCAAGCTGACCGCTTTCGCTGTGTCTTCGTTCTTCGTGGGCGTGGCGGGCGCGCTGTTCTTCTCGGTCTATCTGGGCGCTGTGGAAGTGGGCGAGGCCTTCGGGATCAACAAGTCGTTCCTCGTGCTCTTCATGATCATCATCGGCGGCCTTGGTTCGATCTTCGGTTCCTTCGCTGGCGCGGCCTTCCTTGTGCTGATGCCGGTGCTTCTGAAGAACATCCTCGTTGGTGGCCTTGGCTGGCCGACGGACTTGGCCGCACACCTTGAGTTCATCATCGTTGGCGGTTTGATCGTGACCTT
>RFUP01000359.1 GCA_009922885.1 Paracoccaceae bacterium | reverse complement strand
TTCTGGTCGGGGCCTCTATCCGCCGTGCGAAACGAACCAGCGCCGCCCTCGAAGAGGTTGAAGCCCGGAGAAAACAGAATGGCTAAAATCTCGCCTCTCATGGTTCTTCCGCCGGTGGTTTTTGCGGGGATCGCTGCGATGTTCTTCATCGGTATGCAGCGCGAGGACGCCAACCAGCTGCCCACGGCGCTGGCTGGAAAATCGGCACCGGCAGTTGAAGTCACCCAACTCGCCGATCAGACCCAAATCACCGATGCCGATCTGCGCGATGGCCGGGTGAAGCTCGTGAATTTCTGGGCCTCATGGTGCGCGCCTTGCCGCGCCGAACATGCCAGCCTGATGCAGCTCGCAGGCGAGGGCATCCCGATTTACGGCGTGAACTACAAGGACAAGCCCGAGAACGCGATGGCCTTCTTGGCAGAGCTTGGAAACCCTTTCGAGAAACTCGGTGCCGATAGCGCGGGGCGCATGGGGCTGAACTGGGGCCTTTACGGCGTGCCGGAAACCTATCTGATCGACGGTGAGGGCAAGATCCTCCTGCGCCACGCCGGCCCGATCACGCAACGCGTGGTCGACGGAACGATCAAACCGGCTCTGGCTGCAGCGCAAAAATAACGCTTAAGCGACCGAGAACATCCACATCAGGATGACTGCAACCGCTGCGCATTCCGCGACGGGCAGGGGAAAGTTTGTAAAAAAGCGGCGAATAGCTGTCATGCAAAATGTCTAGCCGCTTTCAATTTACGCGCGGTAAACGCCAACGGATATAGGGTTACTCAAGAGTATAGAAAATGCCCCGGAGATTGCTCCCCGGGGCATTCTCATCTGTCAGCCCGGATCGGATCAGGCCGAAGATTTCGCGAGGTTGCGCAGCACGTAGTGCAGCACACCGCCGTTTTCGATGTATTCGATCTCCACCTCGGTATCGATCCGGCACTTGATCTGGATCGTCTTGGTGGTGCCGTCCTTGTAGGTGATGTGGCATGGCACCAGCGAGAGCGGCTTGAGGGTGCCTTCCAGCCCGTCGATCGAGACCACTTCATCCCCGGTCAGGCCGAGCGACTTGCGGTTCTGGCCTTCGGTGAACTCGAAGGGGATCACGCCCATGCCAACGAGGTTCGAACGGTGAATACGCTCGAAGCTCTCCGCGATCACGGCCTTGACGCCGAGAAGCGCGGTGCCCTTGGCCGCCCAGTCACGCGACGAACCCGCGCCGTATTCGATGCCGCCGAAGATCACGAGGGGCGTGCCCTCTGCCTGATAGGCCATCGAAGCGTCGAAGATCGAGGTCTGCTGGCCATCGGGCCCTTTGGTGTAGCCGCCTTCAACGCCATCGAGCATCTCGTTCTTGATGCGGATGTTGGCGAAGGTGCCGCGCATCATGATCTCGTGGTTACCACGGCGCGAGCCGTAGGAGTTGAAGTCCACCGGAGCCACTTGGCGCTCGGTGAGGTACTTGCCAGCGGGGGTGCCCGCCTTGAAGGAACCCGCCGGGCTGATGTGGTCGGTGGTGATCATGTCGCCCAGAAGTGCGAGAACACGCGCGCCGGAGACATTCTTGATCGAGCCCTTTTCAGCGCCCATCCCACGGAAGTAGGGCGGGTTCTGGATGTAGGTCGAGGTTGCGGGCCAGTCGTAGGTTTCCGACTCGGTCACCTTCACGCCCTGCCACTTCTCGTCGCCCTTGAACACATCGGCGTATTTCTTCTGGAAGGCTTCGCGCGTCACGGTGGCGTGCACGAGGTCCGCGATTTCCTTGTTGGTCGGCCAGATGTCTTTCAGGTAAACCGGCTTGCCATCTTTCGAGGTGCCAATCGGTTCGCTGGTCAGGTCGATGTTCATGTCTCCGGCCAGCGCATAGGCCAGGTATTCCGACACCACCTGGGATCCGGGGGCGAGCGAGGTCTTGACCCACGGCTTACGGGTGAGGCCAAGCGCACGCGCCTTGCGTGCCACGAGGCCTGCGCCGATCAGCACATAGGGGTTCGAGGTGTTGGTGCAGGAGGTGATCGAGGCGATCACAACCTTGCCCGAGGACATGGTGTAGTCTTCGCCTTTCACGGCGACTTCCTTGCCGAGCGGGCGCTTGAAGCTTGCGTCCATTTCCTTGGCGAAGGAGGCCTTCGCATCGGTCAGCGGCAGGTAGTCCTGCGGGCGCTTCGGGCCGGAAATCGCCGGAACGATGGTCGCCATGTCGAGTTCGAGGGTCGAGGTGTAAACCGGATTGTAATCCGCACCGCGCCAGAACCCGTTTTCCTTCGCATAGGCTTCGACAAGCGCGATACGGTCTTCTTCGCGGCCCGTCTGGCGGAGGTAGCGCAGGGTTTCGCCGTCGATCGGGAAGAAACCGCAGGTCGCGCCGTATTCCGGTGCCATGTTGGCGATGGTGGCACGGTCTGCCAGCGGCAGGTGGTCGAGGCCTTCGCCGTAGAATTCAACGAACTTGCCCACAACGCCGTGCTTGCGGAGCATCTGCACTACTTTCAGCACGAGGTCGGTAGCGGTGGTGCCTTCCACCATCTGGCCCGTCAGCTTGAAGCCCACGACTTCGGGGATCAGCATCGAAACCGGCTGGCCGAGCATCGCGGCTTCCGCTTCGATACCGCCCACACCCCAGCCGAGAACCGCGAGGCCGTTCACCATGGTGGTGTGGCTGTCGGTGCCGACGAGCGTGTCGGGGTACGCAACGGTCTCACCGGCTTGGTCCGTGTCGGTCCAGACGGTCTGCGCGAGGTATTCGAGGTTCACCTGGTGGCAGATGCCCGTTCCGGGCGGCACCACGCGGAAGTTCTGGAACGCGTTCTGGCCCCACTTGAGGAA
>RFUP01000358.1 GCA_009922885.1 Paracoccaceae bacterium | reverse complement strand
CACAATCGCAGGGGTGAAAAAATCGCTTTGATCCGGATTATCAACAACATTTGCCAATGCCCCGTCCGCGCGCGCCCAAGCGGCGTATTCGAAATCAATCGCATCGTCATTTGCCGCATAAAACAAAACCGCCCCTGCGGCATCACCTGCGCGAAAGCTGCGGTGGTGCAGGTCAATCTGACCAGACGACGCCAAATCAACAACGCCTTGGATCGGGTCAGATGCATAGACATCCACCTGTGCGGATGATTTGATCAACAGGCGCAACTTTGCCAATGCGGTTTCCCCACCGCCCGATACCACAATGCGGCGACCCTCGACCGAGACAAAGATAGGAAACTGTTTCATTGGAATGCCCCTTGGCTGATTTTCTTAGGTATAATATAGAAAATAATTCCATATTATGGCTAGTATATGGGGTAAATAAGTAATAATGTTTTTCACAGTGGATTAATATGGAAATATATTCCGATAACGTAATGAGGTGAAAAATAAAAATGCGATTGGATGATCTGGATCGGAAAATTTTGGTTGAGCTGCAAACAGACGCAAGCCAGTCTTTGGACGATATTGCCAAAACAGTGGGCAGTTCAAAGACCCCTGTTTGGAATCGGATTCGCAAGATGAAAGATGCGGGGATCATCGGCGAAACGGTCGCGCATCTTGATCCCGAGGCGTTGGGGTTTGAAGCCTGCTTTTTCGTTTTGATCCGAACAAGCGAACATGACGCCGCATGGCAATCGCGGTTTTTGGCCGCGCTTCAAGGGCGCGCAGAAGTACAAGAGGCGCATCGTTTGGCGGGGGACATCGACTATATCCTAAAGGTCCGCGTGAAAAATGCCCGCGCCTATGACACGTTTTACCAAAGCCTGATTTCTGAGGTCAAAGTCCACAATGTCACGGCGCTGTTGTCGATGGAGGAAATCAAATCCACCACACGCTTGCCGCTGTGACCCTAGGTTCGCACCATCAGGTTTGACAGGCCGTGAAAGTGATAAATGTTGCTATAATACGGGGTATCGACCAGCGACAGATGAGGGCAGCGATCAAACAAAATGGGCAGGGCGACTTGTAATTCCAAACGGGCAAGCGGTGCGCCGACGCAGAAATGAATGCCACCCCCGAACGACAGGTTTTTCTGGATCGGGCGTGTGGGATCAAAGCGGTCTGGATCATCCCAACGGGCGGGATCGCGCCCTGTCGCACCATAGACATATGCGATTTGTTGGCCGCGTTTCAACGTATGCCCGCCTATGTCCATATCTTCATATGCGTAGCGCGTAAACAGATGCACCGGCGGGTCAAAGCGCAAGATTTCTTCGACGGTGGCCTCGATCCGGTCGGGTGTCATCGCCTCGGCCCCGATGCCATTTTCCAAAAGCGTCTTGATCCCATTGCCCAAGGTGTGAACCGTCGCCTCGTGCCCCGCGTTTAACAGCAAAATGCATGTGGTGATTAATTCGTCAGTTGATAGTTTTGCGCCGTCTTCTTCGGCTTGGATCAAATGGGTTAACAAATCATCCGCAGGGATTTTCCGTTTTTCATCCACATAACGGCGAATAAAATCCGAAAATTCGAGGGTTGATGCCACCGCGCGGTCTTCGAGTGCGCGGGTGCGGCGCGCTTGGTACATCATCACCATGTCATTTGACCAGCGCAGCAAGTCAGGCGCCAGACCGGTCAGCTTGGCGGCCAGTTCATCGCGCGGCACGCGAAAGGGCAGGGTCAGGGCAAGGCGGACGAAATCATGCGCGACATCCGGCGTGTGTGTCGCGCTGTCGGTCTGGCACGGCGCCGGGCGGTCATGCAGCATCGGCTCAAGAATAATATCGCTGTCAATCTGCCCATGCGTGCAGAGCAATTGCGGGATGGATGGGCGCTGTGCTGTCAAATCGGCGCGCGCCGCGCGGCGTTGTTCCGGTGTGGCAATATCGGTTTTGCTGAGCAGGAAAAGATTGGCGGCCGCGATTTGGCGTTGATAATTATCGGCCAGATAGGGGTCGCGCGCATGGCCGTCATGGGCGCTGGGCAACCACGACCGGCCGCGGCTCGCGACGCGACTCGGGAGCGAGGCGCGCGCAAGGGTCGCCGCGACCGTGCAGCTGACGCTGCGCGGCGTTCCGTGCCTCTTCCAGGGGGACGAGCTCGGCCTCGAGGACGCGATCGTCCCACCGGACCGGGTGGTGGACCCGGGTGGTCGTGACGGGTGCCGCGCACCCGTGCCATGGACCGAGGACCCGGATGCTGGTTGGTCCAGCTCGGCATGGCTGCCGCTCCCGCCGGATGCAGCGACGCGGTCGGTCGCCGCGCAGCAGGCGGATCCGGCGTCGACGGCGAACCTCTACCGACGGCTCCTCGCGCTCCGGCACGCCGAGCCCGCGCTCGTGCGTGGAGCGCAACGGATCCTCGGTGGTGCGGACGGGATCCCCGGCGGCGTCCTCGCCGTGCAGCGCACCGACGGCGTCGACGAACTCGTCACGCTCGCTGAGATGGCGGGCCGGGGCGCGGTGCTCGACCGCAGGTGGGCGAGTGGGTGGACGGTCGCCATCGACACGCAGTCCGCAGGACCGCGTGAGGGAACGCCGTTCGCCGGCGCGACCATCGTCTCCCTCGGCGTCGAGGGTTTCCAGTGGGCGTTCCCGACCGGCCGGATCGCGAACAGCGCGGACGTGCTCGCGAACGCGGCCGGATCGCTGCTTGGCATCCTGCTTGCCCGGGTGCTCGGAGCCTGCCGGGACCGCTGACGGGCGCGGGGGATGGACGCGACGCCAGGGGACGTCGCGGGTCAGGCGCGTCGCAGCACGATCGCGGTGTCCGCGT
>RFUP01000357.1 GCA_009922885.1 Paracoccaceae bacterium | reverse complement strand
CGCCGCAGCGACTCGCCCTGGTCGTGCGTGATCACCGTGCGACCGGCCGCCGTTTCCTGAAACGACCCCCAGCGCTCCTTGCCTTCCTTCGTGCGGCGATCCACGTCTGGCGCAATCGCAATCTGCTGCAGGAAGGTGTGCGGCTCAAGGATCGCGGCGTGCACCGCCGTGCCCAGCGCCATCGACTCGGACTGCTCCCCATGCGAGAGCGCGTACTTCGCATGGGCCGGCGTCGAGGCGATCAGGGCACGGACGGTGCTGGACCCGATGGCATCGACCGCGTGGTACTCAGCGGCAGGCATGCCATGAACGAAGCGCCCCTTGATCAGATTCAAGACCGACATCGGCGCTTCCCCCTCTGCACAAATACACGTCGCAACGTGGGGTCAAGGCGTATCGCGCGCTCGATCTTCCGAAGGGCGTTCGTGGTGTCCTTCTTGACCGTCGCCACCGACAAGTTCAGCGCGTATGCAACCTGCTCCACGGTCATCGCGCACCTCCCAGCAGGCGCTGCAGCCAAAGCACGCCGCGGTTGCGCTGTGTCTTCTCTCGGATGAAGTCGGCCTCGTTGAAATCCCGGCGATAGTCGCCCTGGCCGAGGGAGACGAGAGCCGGCTTTTCCTCCACGCGGCGCAGGATCACGTCATCGCACGCGGTGACAACAGCCTGCGCGCTGGCGTGCCCCCCGCGGGTTCGCTTCTGCAACAGCGCCACCAGTTCGCCCAGACGCTGATCAGAAACCAGTTGCACCTTCGTGGCGTCTAGCGTCTCGCCCATCGAGGCGAGGTTCTGCATCGCGATGAAACAGTCCTCAGCAGTCTTAGCCCACGCAACCCGGGCCTGAATCGTTGCTTCCTTGCTCACGGTCGGCTCCCTGCTGCCCATCAAGCAGCTCTATGGCAAGCGCGATCAGTCGCGCCGCCAGGTCAAGGCGCCGTTCCTCTGCATCCCGAGTGGGGGTGCGGTTACAAATCCTGTCACCCCGACTCACGAGAGGCTCGCGCATCGCGCGGGCCTCTTGTGTTTGTCGGGAGACAGACGAACGGCTGCGAACGAGTCGAAGACCAGCCCGAGTATTGCCTTCACCAGACAGACGCCCAGCGCTCGGGCTGGTCATCGAAAGGTTCGCGGAGTTGTTGAAGGGCGTGTCCATATGCGAAGGCTCGCGGAACCTATCGACCGTACGAGTTTTGGTGGAACACATTTCGGACATTTTTTCACCCCGACGCTCTGCCGCGGCTCGAAGGCGTTCTTCCTTGTGACGCAAGTATCGGTGCGTCTGGTCGATAGATCGGTGCCGCACCAGTCTCTGGATTAGCTCTGGCGGGGTGCCTGCCTCGAACTGGCTTGTGATGTACCCGGAGCGGAAGGAGTGCCAGGAGTATCGCCCGGTGATACCGCAGGCATCCAGATCGGCCTTCAGCGCCTTGTCTGTGACGATGCGATCGAAGACCTTGGGCCCGCGCTTGGCAATATCTGACAGCAACTGGCAGACGCTGGCACACAGTGGCACCGCATCGCGGCGCCGCGCCTTGTCGTGCGAAATCACCATTGTGCGCGCCTGCAGGTCGATGTCCTTCCACAACTGCGCCCTGGCCTCACCGCGGCGCAGGCCGGTCAGCTGCAGGAACTGGTACAGGTTGGCCCGGTTGGCTGCGCTGGCCCTGTCGCTGGGCTTCCGACCGTGCTTAGCCTGACGCTTGGCGTGAGCGACCAGCGCGTCCACCTGCTCGTCGCTCAGGGCGTCCTGCCCTTGCCCGGTGCGCCCCCGCGGCGCCGGCACAGACGCCCAAGGGTTTGATTTCAGAACTTCTTGAACCACCAGCCAGCCACAGAATCGCCGGCACGCCGTGATCCGGTTTCTGACCGTCTGCGGGGCAAGCGTGTTACGCCGTGTTACATCGCGCAGCCAGTCAATACAGGCGGCAGGGGTCGGCTCTCGATCCCCCAGGTGCTCTAGCCATTTGCGCACCCAAACCGCCTGCTGACGGCAGTGGCGGGCATCTTGCCCGTCGTAGTCCCGGCAATACGCGATCCATGCGTCTACCTGCGACCGGAGATCCGTCCCCGGCGCCTCGGCGGTGGTCACAATGAACTCTACGGTCACCCGGCAGATCATGGTGCGAAATCTCGCAGATATCGCACTTGACTGTGGGGCGCCGCAGTCCGCTAGCCTTCACAGACTTTCCGAGGAGATTTGATCATGCCTAGCATGCAAGAGGACGGAAACTTCAGACGAAGACCAGAAGACATTGTGGCCGAAGAGCGGTTGCGATGCGCTGCCCGTGAGAAGTTTGCAAGCGAACGGATGCAAGAACGGTTGAAGGTTGAAAGGCAGATTGATTACGCCGACCGGCAAGCACGCAAGCGAAAGGCTGCTTGGATCATCGGGATTCTTGTGTCGCTGTTCGCTGCGCACTTACTGTGGTCTTGGGTGGTTGAACACAAGTTCAGGTCGAAGGGTGTCTATCCAACCCAACCGACTTCCGGATCTGATTCATCACGTTGAACGCAACACCCTTGGCCGCCTCGAGCGCGCTGGCGATCGTGCCGCTCAAGACCGTGCGGCGCTGGCAGCCACGGCTCAACTGGTCGGCAAGAGTTTCCGTTCCTGCATGGCCTGGGCGCAAATCTTCGGTTTGACTTCGGTGATGGTGGGGCTCTACTTCTCTGCTGAACTTGGAACAGGAAGCGGTTCCATGATCGCCTTGGTTTCCGCTATCCTGTTTGCTTCGGTGGGGACGGTGACGACGATTCGCAAATCCGTCTTCCTTCGTGCTGAAAACATGAACTGAGCGTTCGCTTCTTTTCCAACTCATC
>RFUP01000356.1 GCA_009922885.1 Paracoccaceae bacterium | reverse complement strand
TGAAACCCGTGATCGCAGGTGGTGACGGTGTCGAGGTGCGCATGGTTCAGAAAGCGGGCGGTGAGGTCGAGCAATTCAACTTCTACACCGTCGCCAGCGGAGACAGCCTTGGCGCCATCGCGCAGCGCTTCTACGGCAATGCCGGCCTATTCACCCAGATCTATGAAGCCAACCGCGCGATTCTTGGCTCGCCGGATCGCATCCGCACCGGGCAGCGCTTGGTGATCCCCACGATTTAATAAGGGCACAGGCAAGACTTCGAGAGGGGCCGAACCAACGGCCCCCTTTTTTTGCCGTGCGCCCGGATTGCTCGTTGGCGCTTACGTGTCGATGCCACCCCAGATTTCCTCGGCACAGCGCACCACCAGCTCCAGCTTGCGCTTCTGGTCGTCCTCGGTGATCGCGTTGCCTTCCTCGGTTGAGGCAAAGCCGCATTGCGGGGCGATCCCCATCTGTTCGATCGGGGCGAATTTCGACGCTGTTTCGAACTGCTGCTTCAGCCAGTCCATGCTTTCCAATGGCGCGGTTTTCGTGGTGATGAAACCGGGCATCACGCGCTGCTTTCCCTTCGCGAGGAAGGATAGCGGCTCCAGCCCCCCTGCGCGCTCGGTGTCGTATTCCATGAAGAACACATCCACGCCCGTCTGGTTGAACACCGCATCCGCCACAGCATCGTAAGCCCCTTCCGCCGCATGGGTGGAGCGGAAGTTGCCCCGGCACATATGCATGCCGATCACCATGTCCGAATGCCGATCCTTGATCGCCTCGTGCATCATCCATGCATAGCGGCCGATCAGCCAGTCGGGGTCCTGCCCTTGGGCCACTTTCGTCGCGCGGTGTTTCGGATCGCAGAGATAGGCGAAGAAAATATCGTCCATCTGCAGATAGCGGCAGCCCGCATCATAGAAGGCCTGCACCGCCTTTTTATAGGCCGCCGCGATATCAGCGGTCAGCACCTCGATATCCTTGTATTCTTGCGGCGCGATATCCTCGGGCGTGGTGCGGAAATGGCAGCACGATGGGCCGGGGATCGAGATTTTCGGCGTTACTTTCGTGTTCTCGGCCACGAATTTGAAATGCGCCAAATGCGGGTGATCAGCGGGGAAATCGAGCTTTCCGGTGATGGTCGGGAACATCGGGCGCAGCTTCACGCCCGCGAATTGCACCCCTTGCTCGGGATCGCGTTCAACCACGGAAAAGCCGTCAAGCCCGTCCATGAAATCGTAATGCCAGAACGAACGGCGCTGTTCGCCATCGGTCACCACAGGCAAGCCCACGCTTTCCTGCATGGCGATAAGGCCACGAATGGCCTCATCCTCAACCGCCGCAAGGCCAGCGGCATCCAGCGTCTTGGCCTCGAAATGGGCTTTACGCGCGGCTTTCACGGAGTGGGGGCGCAGAAGGCTGCCCACATGGTCGGCACGGAACGGCGGTTTGGTCATTGGCGTTTCTCCTCACTCTCGAAGCGAGGATAACCGCCTTCATTCAATTGACAACGTTAATCGTTCACGCCCCGTAGCGGGCCATGAAGGTGGAAACCGCGCCTTCCACCACGCGGTCGATCTCGGCCTTGGAGAATTTGTTCTGGATGCCGAACACCGATTTCACCCACAGCGAAGCCTTGCACAGTTCCGAGAACTGGTCTGCCGCCAAAGGCACATCGTCGATCTTCAGCTTGCCCTCGGCCACTGCCTCGCGCATCCACTCGCCCAAGCGCTCATGGCCCAACCGCGGCCCGCTTTCGTAGAAGGCATGGCCCAATTCCGGAAAGCGCTCCGCCTCCGCCACGCAAACCCGAAACACTGCCTGCGCGAACTCTGAAAGCACAAACCCCGTGATGTGTTGCGCCACCTGCTTCAGCACGATCTCGGGCGGCGCATCGGGGGCAATCACCTCCACGGCCGCATCCGCCTGCCGATTGCACTCGATCCGCGCCACTTCGATGAACAAATGCGCCTTGTCCGGAAAATAGCTGTAAAGCGTGGCTTTGCTCACGCCCGCCGCCCGCGCGATTTCATCCACCGAAGCCGCCTCGAAGCCCTGCGCCAGAAAAACCGTGCGCGCGCCCTCCAGAACCTGGTCGAACTTCCGGCCTCGCCGGATCGCGCTGGCCATCACGCTGGCAGTTGCTCCCATCGGGGCCTCCTATTCCTTTCTCGGATTGTAAACCGTTCGGTTCATTTGCCGCAAGCCTCACGCCTTGCACCGCGCTCGGGCGGGGCCTACTTTGGAATCATTCCAAAAGGAACAGGAACATGCGTTTTTTCAGCCAGCGCCGCCATTTCAAGGATCTCAGCGAACAGGAAGTGCTCGCCCTCGCCATCGCCTCCGAGGAAGACGACGCGCAAATCTACCGCACCTATGCCGAACACCTGCGCGCCGAATTCCCCGATTCCGCCGCCATTTTCGAAGGTATGGCCGCCGAAGAAGATGCCCACCGCCAGCGCCTCATCGAAATGCACCGCCGCCGCTTCGGCGAAACCATCCCGCTGATCCGGCGCGAACATGTCGCAGGCTTCTACGCCCGCCGCCCCGTCTGGCTGATGAAAAACCTCAGCCTTGAGCGCATCCGCAGCGAGGCCCATGCCATGGAGAAAGAAGCCGAACGCTTCTACCTCCTCGCCGCGCAATCCACCACCGATGCCGGCACCCGCAAACTCTTGGGCGATCTCGCCGCTGCCGAAGCAGGCCACCAGCACTGGCAAGTAATCTGGAAACAGGCTTGGGCCGTCTGGCAGGATGCTGAACGGCCATTCCTGAAAACCCTACCATGCGTTATCAGTCAAGGATGACAAGCCAGTGATTCCAATCTCCTCCCGAT